>SLED01000168.1 GCA_007124945.1 Salinibacteraceae bacterium
AAGCGTGAAGGATGCTTGACATGATCGTCCCCGATGCCAATGCGCATTCTGCGCTACCTGCTCGGGGATCACACCGTGCTGAGCCCGCGCGCGGCGGAAATCATTGCTCGCGACCAGATGCTGCTCCGTGTCGAAGTGCTGTGTGAAGCTACCTCGTTCTTCATCCCATCCCTCTTGCATGATAGCCTCGTAGATGGCATTCCTGCAGGCAAGCCACCGCTCCTCGTCAGCGGGTAGGGAGCGCTTTCGCGCAAGGCGCAGACCGCGATCTACCGCCACCCAGCACATCAGCTTCGAGAAAACGAAGTGCTGGGCATCCCCACGCACCTCCCAGATCCCCTCATCTTTTTGTTGCCAGTTGTCGCACACCCAGTCGACGTACCCGCTTACTGATTCCCAAAGGTCGTGGGTGATTGGCACGCCGTACTTGTCGAAAACGTAGATCGAGTCGATCAACTCACCATAGATATCGAGTTGCAGCTGGTCGTATGCTCCGTTGCCGATGCGAACAGGTGCCGAGCCTCGGTAGCCGTCGAGGTGGTCCAGGGTCTCCTCGGTCAGGTCGGTGGAACCGTCAATACCGTACATCACCTGAAGTGGCCTCCCGGTAGAGGAGGAGCCGGAGCACAGTGACGTGAGAAACTCGATAAAACGGTGGGCCTCCTCCGTTAATCCGATGCGCAGGAAGGCATAGATGGTGAACGCCGCATCCCGGATCCAGGTGTAGCGGTAATCCCAGTTTCGTGCGCCGCTGATCTCTTCGGGCAGTGAACAGGTGGGTGCAGCCACGATAGCGCCCGTCGGCTGGTAGGTGAGCAGCTTTAGCGCAAGTGCTGATCGGTGGACCTGCTCGCGCCACCGACCGGAGTAGGTGCTCTGCGAGAGCCAGTCGCGCCAGTAGTCGACCGTATGGCGAAAGGCGGCTTCCGCGTGCTCTTCATCGAGCAGTGCGCCGCACTCTCCGCCCGACTCCATCGTTCGAAGCACGAAGGTGGTTGAGTCCCCGGCCTTTAGGGTAAACTGCGCTTTTACGCCGCCGCGCAGTGCAGCCTGCAGTGGAATATCAGTGGCAAGGTTCAGGCCCGGCTCGGAGCCGTGAAAACAGACGCCGGTATCCGACATCGCTACCTCGTGATCAGCCCGGGCATAATCAAATGCTGGAATACACTCCATCTCGAAGGGTACCCGCCCCCGAATGGCTCGTACCGTGCGAACGATCTCCCGCTCGCCGGGCTCTACCTGGGGTCCCTGCACGGGCATAAAGTCGCGCAACTCGCCCACGCCATCTTCGGCGAGGAAGCGCGTCACCAGCACGTTGGTTTCAGGCCAGTAGAACTGCTTCGTGGCCATGCGCTCTTCCCGCAGGCGAATCTGAAAATGCCCGCCAACCTCATGGTCGAGAATGCGGGCAAAGACGCTCGGCGAGTCGAAGCGTGGCAGACACGCCCAATCTATCGATCCTTCTGTACTGACCAGTGCGACGGAGTGCATATCTCCGATGAGGCCGTAATCTTCAATGAGCTGGTATGGCGACGGATCAACGGGCATAGGACGGAGGGGTGCTGATAGTTCTTACGGACGTGCTCGTACCGTATGTGTGTGCCGAGCGTTCGGCGCTACAGGGCTTCAGAATCGAGGAATCGAGGACACGAAGAAAGGAGGAGTTGAAGATTTTTGCGTTGAACGTTCCACGTTAAACGTCTAACGAAAAGGACTTAGCTTCTTTGATTCCAAAAAGAGAACGCCCACACCCCCATACTCTCACACGAATCGATTGCTACGTTTCGACAGAACATCCATCTGCTAATTACACCTCCGCAGGTTCGTCTTGTCGCCTGTTGTCGCTATCCGAAAAACGCTCCCCACAGCAGGCGTGCGGCAACGATGATGGCGACGACTCCGAACGCAGCCTGCAGTGTGCGGACGTTGAACCAGTGGGCTGCTCTGACGCCGTAGCGTGCGGTAAGCAGGGCGGGTATGCTCAGGAGGAATGCGCGTGCATCTACGTATCCGAGGGCTGTAGAGGGGACATCCATCCCGGCCCCTCGAACGGCGTAGGTAACTACTCCTGCGAGCGAAATAAGCACGATGGTAGCGCTTGAGGTGCCTACGGCTTTGTGGATGGGTACGCGAAGAAAGCTGTTGTATGCAGGCACCAGTACCACGCCTCCGCCAACGCCGACTGCGGAGGATACAGCCCCGGCGGCGGTCCCGGTACCAAACAGCGCCGGCAGGCTCCAGTCTGTGCGTTGCTCTCCCGCCGCATCGTTCATCTCTTTTCTTGAGGTGCTCAGCAGCATTCGAGTGACAACGACGAGCAGCACCAGGCTGAAGATCACCTGAAATACCTCGGGTGTGTACCAGGGCTGCGTGGTGACAAATCGCGTAGTGAGGTACACCGCGAGTGCACTACAGAATCCTACAACGACGACGAGTCGGGGAATGACTGCACCACGGCGATGCTGGTAATAAGCGCTGGCAAGTGCCACCAGCAACGTGCAGAGCAGGCTCGATCCGAGGGTAAGAGGGGTCAGCACGGCACTGCTTACGCCGGCAGCCTGGAAATAGAAAAAGAGCACTGGCGCGAAGATGATACCGCCACCGACGCCCACGAGTCCGGCAACGAACCCGGCGGCGAGGCCTGCCAGCAAGAGAAGCAGCACGTCCAGCCCCATATTAACCGTTCACCCGAAGGATGCCGGCGTACGTGGCGCTATCCTGGAGCAGGTCGACCGCTTCCTGGAACTGTGTATCCCGGTCGAGCGAGGCGCGCACCTGCACGCTGTCAGGAAGGAAGCGAGCGGCAATGTCCTTCCGCAGGCGCTCGCGAATGCGCTCGTCGTGGCGCGCAAAGTCACGGGTTTTCTCCTCTTGCACGGTGGCGAGCAGCGCTTCGGCCTCTTTCTGGGCGGCCTCGTACGAACTTTCTTCCAGCTTACTGATCAGCGAGCGCACGTCTGCTTCAGCCGAGGTAGCGAAAGAGTACGGCTGTTGATCCAGCCAGTCCCGAAATTCTGCCACCACTTCGTCGGAGGGCTCGAAGGAGGCAGAAATATCTCGCTCTGTTGTGGCTGCGAAGTGGTTTGCAAAGAAGAAGAAGGCCGATTTTCTGTCGAGGGCTTTCTCCAGTTCGCCTGCCGTTCGTGCTGTGATGCTGATGTCTGGCGCGATTCCGTTCCCTTCCTCAACGGTGCGGCCCGCTTCAGTCTGGAATCGTGAGCGTTCGGACTCGGGGATCTCCTCGTGCGCTTTATCCGCAAAACGCACCGATTCAATGGAGCGCCCGCTCGGGGTGTAGTATTTCGACACGGTCATCTTTACCGACGTATTGTAGGAAAGCGGCCGTATCACCTGAACGAGGCCTTTTCCAAACGTGGGCTGGCCGACGATGACGCCCCGGTCCAGGTCTTGCACGGCACCCGCCACAATCTCGCTGGCGGAGGCGCTACGCTCATCTACCAGAATGACCAGCGGTACATCCGGATAGGAGGGTGCACGGCGGCTCCGGTAGGTCCGTTCAGTACGTGCGGCACGGCCTTTCGTGGAGACCACGGTGGAGCCTCGTTCAAGAAAGATGGAGGCGACGTCGACGGCAGCATCAAGCAGTCCACCAGGATTTCCCCGCATGTCGAGGATCACCCCGTTGAGTTGCGACGCGTCGTTCATGGCGTCAAGCGCCTGCTCTACTTCCGATCCGGCGCGCTCGGTAAAGCGCTCGAGTTTCACATACGCAAGAGCTGCAGTGGTGTCATCCGAGACGAAGCCGTAATAGGGCACGTTTCGGAGCTCGATGTCGCGACGCTCGAGCGTGTACTCGGTCGGTGCGCTCCGGCCCTCTCGTTCTATTGTAAGTACTACCGAGGAGCCAGGCTCGCCTCTCAGCAGGTTCCTTACGTCATCCTGAGACAGGTCTTCGGCACTCTGCCCGTTGATGGCCGAAATGATATCTCCGGGTCGTATCCCTTCCTCCTGCGCGCTGCCACCGCGCACCGTGTTGGTCACGGCGAGCTTCTCGTTGCGGGTGGCTACGTTGAGCCCTACGCCACCGTAGCGCCCACGCGTGATGATGTCGATGTCGGCATTCTCGGCTTCATCCACAAAACTTGTGTAGGGGTCGAGTTCTTCCAGCATCGCATCGATGCCCCGGCGCAGCATTTTCTCACCGTCAACCGGCTCTACGTAATGGGTGATGAGCTCCTCATAGAGCTCACCCATAATCTTAAAGTTCTTCTGCCAGATGAAGAAGTCATCGTCCCGCGGCAGTAAGAATCCAGTGGCAGTGCCAATGCCAAGGGTGCCGATGAGGAGGGGGATCAGTAGCCAGCGTGACCGGAACGACATGTTCATAATGAGGGCAATCTATCGGTAAATGACGGCCTTTATACATTCTCCACGAGCGAAGTATCCGCCTCCTTTCCAGAAACAGTTCTCCGCCCACCATCCATGTGTAATTATGGAGGCTACACTGTTACCCGAGCGCCTTTTCCATATCCCGCTTGCGCTTTCGAATAGAGAAGGCCGCTACATAGATTGAGCCCTCGTAGAGCAGCATCAGCGGGATAGCGATGAGCATCTGCGAAACGGGGTCGGGTGGGGTAAACAGGGCGGCAATGACCAGCACCCCGATAAACGCGTACTTG
>SLED01000374.1 GCA_007124945.1 Salinibacteraceae bacterium
TATCCTGCGCCGGTACCGGAGATGGCAAACAAATCCATGAAACTACCAAAGCCGCAATCGTGACGATGCGCATGACCGTAGACACGTAGGTTCGGATGAGATGAGCGATAGGTATCGTACTACAACAGGCGTACAATTTCAATGGCTCGAAAAAAGCGCCGTCCCGCAACCACTGTGCGAGACGGCGCCTTTGTCTTCGTGTGGAATGCGAGTAGATCAGGCCTCGACAGGCTCAGCCGGGTCGGATGCTTCAACGTCCGGTCGGATCGTCTCAAACGTGAGTCCGGAGCCGTCGTCGGCTACGTCGATGCGGATGGTGTCGCCGGCCTCGATCCAGCCGGAGAGCACTTCTTCGGCGAGCTTGTTGGTGATCTGCCGTTGCATCACGCGCTTGAGCGGCCGCGCGCCGAAAGCCGGATCGAAACCTCGCTCTGCGAGCCAGTCCTTGGCTTGCTCGGAGAGCTGTAGCTCCAGCTGATGGCTCTTCTGAGCAAGGCGCTGGACGCGCGCGAACTGGATATCGACGATCTGTCGGATCTGCTCGCGGCCGAGCGTACGGAACATCACCGTCTCATCGATGCGGTTGAGGAACTCCGGACGCAACCTCTTGCGCAGCATTGTCTGCAGCTCGTCGTTGAGTCGCTCCTGCGCTGAGGCCGAGAGCGGCTCGCCATCCATTTCATCCATGTGTTGCTGGATGATGTCGGAGCCCAGGTTGCTGGTCATGATGACGATGGTGTTCTTGAAGTCGGCCACGCGCCCCTTATTGTCTGTGAGGCGACCGTCTTCCAGCAGCTGAAGCAGAATATTGAACACCTCGGGGTGCGCCTTCTCGATCTCGTCGAGGAGGATCACCGAGTACGGTTTGCGGCGCACCGCTTCCGTCAGCTGGCCACCCTCATCGTACCCGACATATCCTGGAGGTGCCCCCACAAGCCGGCTGACAGCATGGCGCTCCTGATACTCACTCATGTCGATGCGCACCATCGCATCCTCGTCGTTGAAGAGAAACTCGGCCAGCGTGCGGGCGAGCTCCGTCTTACCGACGCCGGTGGAGCCGAGGAAGATAAACGAGCCGATGGGCCGCCCTTCTTCCTGCAGTCCGGCGCGGCCGCGACGTACGGCGTGCGACACGGCCTGAAGCGCTTCGGGCTGCCCGACGACGCGCTTGGCGAGCTCGTCTTCCATCCGGGCAAGCTTCTCGCGCTCGCTCTCCAGCATCTTCGAGACTGGAATGCCGGTCCAGCGCGACACGATATCTGCAATGTCTTCCGAGTCAACCTCCTCCTTCAGCAGCGAGCCCTTCTCCTGAATCTCGCGAAGTTGCTCCTGCGCCCGTTCGGCTTCTTTCTGCAGTGAAGGAATGCGTCCGTAGCGGATCTCGGCCACTTTCTCATAATCGCCCGAGCGCTCAAGATTTTCGGCCTCCACGCGCGCCTCGTCGATGCCCTCTTTGGCCTGCTGCACCGTCTGGATCAGGTCCTTCTCCTTTTGCCAGCGGGCGTGGAGCTCATCGCGCTCCTCCTCCAGGTTGGCGATCTGCTCGTTGATCTGCTGGATCTTGGCCTCGTCCTCTTCGCGTTTCATCGCCTCGCGCTCGATTTCGAGCTGGCGGATCTCACGCTCAAGCTGGTCGAGGTCTTCCGGCATCGAGTCGATCTCAATACGTAAGCGGGCCGCTGCCTCGTCGATCAGGTCGATGGCCTTGTCCGGCAGAAATCGGTCGGCGATGTAGCGGTGGCTCAGTTCGGCGGCCGAGATCAGCGCGCCATCCTGGATGCGCACGCCGTGATGTACCTCGTAGCGCTCTTTCAGCCCGCGCAGGATGGAGATCGTATCTTCCACCGAGGGCTCTTCGACAAGCACCATCTGGAAGCGCCGTTCCAGCGCTTTGTCCTTCTCGAAATGCTTGCGAAACTCGTCCAGCGTGGTGGCGCCGATGGCGCGGAGCTCGCCGCGGGCCAGCGCGGGCTTGAGGATGTTGGCGGCGTCCATGGCGCCCTCGGTGGCGCCGGCGCCGACGAGCGTATGAATCTCGTCGATGAACATGAGAATCTCGCCGTCGGATTCGGAGACCTCCTTTACCACAGACTTGAGCCGGTCCTCGAACTCACCGCGATACTTGGCGCCGGCGATCAGCGCGCCCATGTCGAGCGCCACGATACGCTTCTCTTTCAGGCCTTCCGGCACGTCGCCCTGCACGATGCGGATGGCGATGCCTTCCGCAATGGCTGTCTTACCGGTGCCGGGCTCACCAACGAGCACCGGGTTGTTTTTAGTGCGGCGGGAGAGGATCTGCATCACGCGACGGATCTCTTCATCACGCCCGATCACCGGGTCGATCTTGCCCTTGCGCGCTTGCTCGTTCAGATTGCGCGTAAAGCGCTCCAGCGCCTGATAGCGGTCCTCGGCATGCGGATCAGAGGCCCGCTGGCTCCCGCGGATCGCCTGCAGCGCATCCATCAGCGCGTCCTTGGTTACGCCCTGGGTGCGGAGCGCTTCACCCACCACACCTTTTTCTGTAGCAAGCCCGATCAGCAGGTGCTCGCTGGCGACATAGTCGTCACCGAGCTGCTCGGATTCGGCCAGGGCGCGGTCGAACACCTTCTTCAGCTCTTCGCCAATGTACTGATCCGAGACGCTCGCGCCCGTGACGGTCGGCAGCTTGTCGAGCGCTTCTTCGGTTTTGGTGCGCAGGTAGTCCGTGTTCGCGCCAATCTTCTGAAGCACGGACATCACAATGCTGTCCGGCTCGTCCAGATACGCCTTGAACACATGCGCCGGCTCCAGCCCCTGATGATTGTGCGAAGCAGCAATCTCCAGGGCGCGTTTGACCGCCTCCTGCGCCTTTACGGTAAACTTTTCAAGGTTCATAGGTCAATCTATCGTTTGATGTCGGTAGCGGTAATATTGTCAGCAAGAATGCCTTGCGATTCTTGCTTTACGTAGTGACGAAAAATATACCAGCCTCCGGCTAATGACAGGATGGCAGCCTGGTCCTTTCTTGCTTACCGGATGTTTCACCGGCTGATGCTTCGGGCCAGCGGCAAACATTCGGTGAATATGACACGCCGCGTCAATACAGCAGGATCTTAATGACGCGCTGCGTTATAAGTGTAGTGCATCGCAGGATGGATGCTCACAGACATTTTGCTTCATTGACCGACGGAGGTCAGCCATGAGCACGAAAAAAGAGAAGAATATCCTTGAGAGGGTTCGAACCGAAGTAACGGAGCAGAGCCGGAACGTGTGGCTGGCAGGATTAGGCGCGGTGGCCACCGTGGAGGAAGAGGGTACCAAGCTGTATGACCAGCTGGTGAAGCGTGGCGAGGACTTCGTAAAGAAGGGAGAGGAGTTCGAGAGGCGTGGCAGTGATCAGGTGAAGCAGCTGGTGGATGACTTTAATAAGCAGCAGGAGGCCATCGGTCGGCAGCTGACCGACACGACGGACGAGATCACGCGCATAGGAACTGACGCTGAGAATCGTCTGCTTTCGGCTGTGAACGAAGCGCTTGAGAGAATTGGCGTGCCGACGAAGCGTCGCGTGCAGTCACTTGCGGATAAGGTGCATGAGTTGTCGAAGAAGGTAGATCGCCTGACGCGTGCACTGGAGCCCGGCGCGACGGTAAAGGGCGCGGCTACTGTTGTCGATCGGCTGAAGTTTGTAGTCTCTCCTCATGAGGAGGGTTGGCAGGTACAGCAGGCCGAGGCTGATGACACCCCGGAGATCTTTGCCACCAAGAAGGAAGCGGTGGAAGCCGGGCGCAAGCAGGCCCGCGAGCACGCTCCGAGCGAGCTCATCGTGCAGAAGCAGGATGGCACGATCCAGGAGACGTTTACGTACGACAGCGAAAAGTAACCGGTCCAGACTCGTAGTTCAGTAAAAAAGCCCCTACCGGCTCAGCGCGGGTAGGGGCTTTCTCTCTGCAACAAAGGGCACTGGACTACTCCACAGCTTCCACGCGTAGCGTAATAGGATCGGTGTCGTCATCCGCGTGGTCTACGTGCCAAAGGCGGAATTGAATATCAACCGTCCCCTCATTTTCCGGATAGAAGTGAATGTGGTCGCAATGGAAGATGCCGACAATGGAGCCGTCAGAAAGCTCGGCGAACTGAGCCTCGTCACCACCCTCTGGGTGGATCATGTTGGGCCAAGCGATGACATCCGTATCTTCCAGGAGTCCGCCGTCATCGTCTACTGCACGGTACCGCGCGTTGAACTCTGAGCACGTCCGCTCACGTGTGTCGTCAGTCCGGTCGAGAGTCTCCATCTCAACTTCCGAGCCGTCGGGATTAAAGAAGCGGACAGTCAAGGAGGCATTTTGCCCACCGGCCCGTAGCGGTTCTATTGCGGCACCGTCAACATCCACCGAATTCGGAAATTCATCTATGGCGTTTCCGTCAGCATCCTGCCACCCAATGCCATCTTCCCATATAGCGATGATAGCACTTGCGTCGCCCCGAGTCTGAATCTCAACGCGAGAGGCGTCTTCATGAGGTTCATCATCCATGGAGCTGTCGCAGGCCGTTGCGACAAGAAGCAGCCCGATCATAAAGGCGGCCATTGGCAGTGTTCGTGTTGCAAAAAAGCGGTTCATGGCTTGTACGTCTTGTTAGTAAAGCGAGATTTGCGATGGTGGTGTTAAAACAGGACCCGGTAGGTGAGCCTGAAATTCCGCCCCGGGTTCGGGGCGACGTCCTTGATGCGCGACTGATGGTCGCGGTATACTTCGTTCGTCAGGTTCTGAACCTGGAGAGAAAGGGTGTGTAGCTGGCCGCCGATGTGGTGGCGTGCACCGATTCCCGCGTGCACAATCCCGTATCCATCGGTGGGCTCTTCGGGGCGTTCCATCCGGTCGCCTACCTGGATGCGGTCTGGCACCCGGTTTTGCGGTGCGGCGGTGTCCAGCCCGACGTTGCCGAAGAAGCGTTCTCCGTCGTAGCGTAATTCGGTCTTTAGGGTTAGTGGAGAGATGGCGGGCAGCGGGTCGCCATCGTCGATGCGTGTGGCGCGCGTATATGAGCCGGTGACGTCAAGCACGAAATTGTCCAGCGGCTCCCACTGGATGCGGCCTTCTGCACCCAGAAACTCTGCGTCGTCTCCCTGGGCTTCGAATATCGGAGTGAGGCGGTCACCCGTCTCACGCCCTACAACGGTGTTGAAGCCCGTGGGCCGGTAGTAGATGTAGTTTTGAACCCGATTATAGAAGCCGGCAAGCTCCAGGCTGAGTCGCGAGCGCTCGGCTCGCAGAAACAGGTCAGCTCCGAGCCCGACTTCTTCGTCGAGGTCCGGTTCGCCGATATCAAAGGAAAAATCGGCAAGGTGCGGCCCATCAGAATAGAGCTCCTCAATCGCAGGGCTGCGGAAAGAGCGCGAGAAGCTTGCGCCGATGGTCCAGTCCGGCGCAAAATCGTAGAGCACGGCTACGGAGCCGGAGAAATTTCCAAATGTGCGATTTTCCACTGGTTTGAGGATATCCTCATCGCTGCCTACAATCAGGCGAGAGGGTAGCCGGATATCCGATTGGTCTCGTACCCGCACGTCACGATAGTCGTACCGAGCACCCACCTGGAGGCGCGCGGGTGCGAGCTCAAACTCTTCGAATGCAAATGCGGCCACCGTCCAGTCATCTCCGGATCGGGTTCCCGGTGAGTTCCCTCCGGCGGTTAGGTCACGTGCGTGAAACGACAGTCCGAATGCGCCTTCGGTTTGGAAGCGTCCGTTCTCGTGATCATGGCGAGCAACGAAGTTGGCTTCTCCCGAATTCTGCACGAACCGCGCACCGAAAAAGTCATCACCGTCTTCTTGTCGTACTTCTATCTCGTCATGCTCGTAGCGGGTGAAGTTGGCGTCGAATTCGAGGCTGGTGAAGAAGTTGAATAGCTCTTCCTGATAAGCTGCTCGGACGCGCGCTACGTGCCGTTGGGCTTCGATATCGACGCCGCCAGGGTGGGCGCCGGGAATTAGTTGGCCGTTAAATTCTCCCGGCACTCCGTACACATTGTCGTAGTACCGATAGGCTGCGCCAACAAAACCCCAATCTTGAATCAAGCTCGCGCCGATACTGCCGTTGTAAACGCGCATGTCGGAAGCCGGAAGCGGACCTTCAGGCGTTTGTGTGTCACCGGCGCCGCGCGCAGTAATTTCTGCCCGTACGGCAAACGGCCCGATCGGAACGGTGGTCACCGCACCGCCGCTAACCCCCTCATTTACTGTCTCTAATTGCGAGCTGATCGTTCCGGTGATTGTGCTCGGTCGTTCGCGCGGAATATCGTCTCGGATGACATTCACGACACCACCGAGCGCCGCCGGGCTATACAGGAGTCCGGCGGGTCCGCGCACTACCTCCATCCGTTCTGCGCTGAGGGGCTCTACCATGACCCCATGATCGGACGCTGTTTGATACAGATCGCCTGAGCGCTGACCATCTTCAAGCATCAACACCCGGTCGCTACCCATTCCCCGAATGGTAGGCCGGGCGGCACCGGGACCGTTATATTCCATGCTAAAGCCGGGGACGCGCGAAAGCGTGGCCGGAACGGAGCTACTGACGCGCCGCTGTAGTTCATCACCCGCGACAACCGACGCGGGTCGGTACACGGCACTGATACCCCGCTCAGCACGTGCACTGGTAACTACCACGTCCGGAAGATCCAGCGACGACTCGCGGAGGGTAAACAAGAGCTCGACAGTTTCTCCAGCACCCAGCTCTACCTCCTTCTGCTCGGCGTTGAATCCCACGAATGTCGCCCGCACTTCGTACGTGCCGGCGGCAAGGTTGTCGAATGAGAAGCGCCCGCTTGAATCTGTAGCCTGTCCGAGCTCCGTACCTCGAATAGAGATGTTGGCGCCCGGCAATACCTCCCCGGAGGAGGCCTCAATCACCTGCCCCTCAATCGTGCCTCGCTCATCTTCGTGAGCAAGAACGAAAGCGGAGGGGAGAAATCCGAGAGCAATAACTACCGCGATAGCGGCCAAACGATAACGCATCACAAAAAGTTGTCCTGAAAAACATAGTGTTGCAGGGCCGGTCTTGGCCCTTCAACTAAGAGGTGGACACGCGGAAAACGCGATGTCCGGGTGCCGAGTGGGCACCGAATCGTTTTACAGGATCACCGGAGGAGCCCGGGTCAGCGGAAGCGCGACGGAGGAGAAATGCATTGCCACAGGGGCCAACAGCTCCAGCTCCTGAGGCGAGAGGGTGATCGCGACTGAATCATCAGACTCGGATGTGGCGGTCATCTGAAGATCGCACAGCTCGCAATCCCAAAAATCGACGTCTTCAGCGATCAGGACAAACTCGCTGGGATGACCGTCATCGTGGTGGTTAACCGCGTGCGCCGTATGATGCAGCACAGGCGCAAGCAGGCCTCCAAGGCCAAGCACCCACACGAGCAGCACAGCATATGTCCGTCGTGATAACCGCATCATCGGTATACAAGAGATCAAAACACGCGAAGAATAAATGCAGCAACGAAGCCTCGCGTTCCGTGTTGCATGTGTACTGATTACACACGACCGTTAAGTTTTTAGGAAGATGGTACACTCGCTCGTTTGATTTCGGTACCCATGCCCTCCTGCCAGGGAGAAGTAAGGGCGTAACGCGCCCCATCCTGCAACGTCTCAACCCAATTTCCGTACTAAATCTTCTGTGTTGTTAGAGAAAAAGAGAGTGCGAGAAGGCGCGCTTTCGTTCACTTAATTAGAGAGATGTAGCGTATCAGAATGAATATTCAGCCGTCACAAGCAAAAGGGGAGGAGTGGTGGGATGACTTCCGCGAATTGTTGGACGACCAGAACGACTGGCCCACGCAGTACACGTTCAAATTTATCGCGGGCAAGTCTGAGCTCGAGCAGTTAAAGGCGCTGTTCGGTAATCACACCGTACGTATCCGTAACTCCAGCAAAGGGAATTACGTGAGCGTGACGGCGCGTATACGGATGGAATCCAGCGACGAGGTAATCGAGATGTACAAGTCGGCCGGCGAAGTGGAGGGCGTAATCGCGCTGTAGCGTACTCAGACGTTGGCAGCCAAGAGGTCGCGGTAAAAGTCCAGCGTGTGCTCGGCGATGCGCGTCCAGCTGAAGTGGTCCTCCACGCGTTTTCGGGCTGCTGCGGCCATCTGCTCACGCCGGGCCGGATTCGTGAGCAGCTCGTTGATGCCGTCGGCGAGCGCGCGCGCGAAGCCTTCCGGGTCGGCCGGCTCGAAATCGCCGCTGCCCACCGGGTCGAAGGACACCAGTAACCCCGTTTCTTCAGGCACAACCACTTCAGGAATGCCGCCGACGGCTGATGCCACAACGGGCGTCTGGCACGCCATCGCCTCCAGGTTGATGATCCCAAAAGGCTCGTACACTGAGGGACAGCAAAACACAGCGGCGTGGCTGTAGAGAGTTATCACCTCGTCTTTGGGCAGCATCTCGTTGATCCAGATGATCTCGTGCTGCCCTGCTGCTCGCGCCTCGGCCACCAGCGTCTCCATTTCCTGCGCGATGTCGTCCGTGTCGGGCGCGCCAGCACAGAGCACCACCTGGGTACCTTCCTCCAGATGCTTTATGGCGTTGACAAGGTGTAGAATGCCTTTCTGCCGCGTTATCCGGCCGACGAAGAGGACAAACGGTTGCTCGGGATCAATCCCATGCCTGGCCAGCACGGACACGTCGAGCGTGGGCTGGTACTGCTGAAGGTCGATTCCGTTGTAGATACGCCTGACGCGCTCCGGTGCAACGTCGTACAGTTCCTGCACATCGGTGGCCATGGAGGAGGAGACGGCCACCACGCCGTCAGCGTTTTCGTAGGCGGTGCGCTCCACCCAGCTGGAGGCATGGTATGCTGTGCCCAGCTGTTCCACCTTCCACGGACGATGGGGTTCGAGAGAGTGCGTGGTGACGACCAGTTTCGCACCTGAAAGCTGCTTCGCGAGGCAGCCGGCCAGATGACTATACCACGTGTGGCAGTGTACGATATCGGTGTCAGCTACACGCCCGGCCATCTCAAGGTCGCGCGCCATCGTGTCCATGAATTTGCGATGCCGCTCATCCTGGACTGGCAGCTGAGCCGGGACGTCCACTCCGTGCACCTTCAGGTTGCCGTCGTCCACTCGTTGATTTCCAAAGGAAAGCACCTGCACCTCGTGCGTCCCGCCTTCCAGTGTGGCCAATTCGCGCGTCAGGTATTCGACGTGCACGCCCGCACCGCCGTAGGTGTTTGGAGGGTACTCGTTGGTCAGAATTGTGATATGCATGCGTACCGGTGGCTGGTGAATAGTCGCCCGAGTACGGGCAAGCTAAGGAGGATTGGCGGCATGATCCAGCTATATCGGATGCCACATGCGGATTTTCTGCGGTAGACAGGAGATCGTTGCAGGTAGGAATCCGAGAAGCTCACCGTCAGCCTCAACCTGCACCTCGTCAGGACTGCGTAGACTGATTTGTTTTCCGCGCCAGGACTTTACGCCGTCAAGCGTCAGGTGTGCACCCCGGTAGAAATAATGGGCTCGCAGAAGGAGCCAACCCGCTGGTGCGGCGCCAATGGATGTGATCTCAAAGATACCATCGGATGGGTCTGCGTGCGGGGTGATAGCCAGTCCACCGGCGAAACTGTGCCCATTTCCGATGGCCACGCAACGCGAACGGTGCGAAACGGCTGGCCCGCCATCAACCGAAATACGTATATTTGGAGAGGACGATTTCCAGATGGCCTGTACGATCGCGATAAAGAAGCGGAGCGTCCCTCCAAGAAACCGTGGAGTGGAGGAGCGCTCCAGCTGTCGGATAACGTCTGCACTAAATCCCACGCTTGCCATGTTAACAAAGTAGCGTAGCGCCTGCTCGCCGTCTGTAGTGGTGTACTGAACCTGGCCGATATCAATATTGAGCTCGTTTCCAGGCTTCCCACGGCGGCGGAGCGCTCGGGGAAAGTCGCTTCCGGTCCCCGCGATTACGGGAAGAATCACTGCATCTGGATTAATGAGCTCCCCGTTCTCGAAAAAACCATTTACGATCGCCTGAAGCGATCCATCTCCACCGATGCAGGCAATATGCGTCGTACCCTGCTGAAGACTTTCTCGTACCGTTGCAACAGCCTCATCGAACGAGGGCGGCCTGACGACATGGACGCTGCCCAGGCGATTGCGAACCGTGTGCCTCTTCTTCTGCCATACGCGTTCGCTGAGCCCGCGCCCTGCTCTGGGATTCAGCACAACGAGTGCACGCATGGGGAACTGAGAAGGTGGGGTGGGCTACGCCATCGCCGCCGAAGCTACGGAAGGATTCGCTTTAACGAAATCAACCAGTGTTTTTGAGTACGTGCTGAAGGCGGGGCAGTGGATGTTGGAGCCCTCCAGGTGCGAGCGGGTGACGTCGCACGTGTAACGGGTTGGATGGTTGAAGTAGTCAATAGCTTCAGGCGGAATGCCTATCCAGTTTTTTAGTGGCTCAAAAGAGTTGAGCAGCTTCTTGGCCAGCGGAGCCGAGATTGGTATGCGGAGGATGTTGCGCCCGGACGCGCGGCCAAGGGACGCGATCATTTGAGAGACGGTTGGCGGATGCGGGTCGCTGAGATGATACACCTGCCCGACACTCTCAGGATGCTGGCTCAGATGGTCCATGGCGTTAAGCACGTAGTCACGCGGTACCACGTTCAGCGTGTAGTCTTCCGGGTTGCCCACCACAGGCGTCGGAGCCAACTTTTTCCACCTTAGGATCCACTGGATGATGTAGTAGGGGCCATCGTACTTCTGGGTGCGTCCTGTTTCGGAATCCCCAACTACTACAGCCGGGCGGTAAATCGTTACGGGCAGGCCGTTGTTCATGCGCCGTTGTGCTTCGACCTCGGCCCAGTATTTTGTTTCCTCGTAGAAGTTGTTGAAGCGCTGCCCTTCTTGCAGCATCGACTCGGAAAACTCTCCCTCATGCCGCCCACTTACGTAACACGTACTCACGTAGTGGAACTGCTTGAGATTTCCACAGCCCTCGGCAAAGTCAAGCATGTGCCGGGTGCCATCGACGTTAACGCGGAGCCCTATCTCCCGGGGTACTGCAAGGTCGTACACAGCAGCGAAGTGATAGATTTCGCTGACCTCCTGCTGGAGCGCCTTCCGGGCGTCGGCGCCCAGCCCGAGCGTATCGTCGGTTATGTCTCCTTCGTGCAAAAAAATTCGCCCATCTGCGTCATGCTTTTCTTCGATCTCGGCCGCCCGGGCCTCAGCAAGGTGGCGGAATTTCTTCTGGATGAGGCAATGTATTTCGACGTGGTGCTCATTGCGCTGAAGCAGACGCGAGGCCATCTCAGACCCCAGAAATCCAGGAAAGCCCGTCAGAAAAATTGCAGACATTGAAGCAGGCGCAGTGAAGTGGTGAGGTTATCCTACAAGGACGATCTCAAAATAACGCGTATACGAGAAAGGTTCCGTCTCGTCACAGCTGTTGGCGGATGGTGATAAAAGAACGTGGCGGGTCCTCTGTTGGACCCGCCACCAGTTCAGTTAGATGTATCCTGGAGGTTACTCCACGGGGTCGAGGCCCAGTGTGGTGCCTTTCTCCACTGCAGGAACGCCTTCGGAGAGCCAGCGCGGGGCCGGTTCGTCCTTGAGGTAATAATCGAAGAACTGCTGCAGGCGAATCTGCCAGTCCTTCCGGTTGGCAAACGTCGTGGGCCAGTGCGGCTCGTCGTTGTAGTTGATGAGCCAGGCCGGCCGGCCCAGGCGCCGCAGCGCGGTAAACATCTCGATGCCCTGCTCCCACGGCACCGCGCCGTCCTGATCGTTGTGCATCATCAGGAGAGGGGTGTTGACTTTGTAGGCCTGGAAGATGGGCGAGTTGTCGATGTAGCGCATGGGATAATCCCAGAGCGAACCGCCGATGCGGCTTTGTGTGCGCTCGTACTGGAACTGCCGGCTCATGCCGGTGCCCCAGCGGATGCCGCCGTATGCGCTGATCATGTTGGACACGGGCGCCCCGCCGGCTGCGGCCTTGAAGAAGTCGGTCTTCGTGACCATGTAGGCGATCTGGTATCCCGCCCAGCTGTGGCCCTGAATACCAATGTTGTCTTCGTCGATCCACGACTCCTCAGCCATCCGCGTTACCTTGGGCATGATGGCGTCCATAGCGCTCTCGCCCGGATATCCTTCCTTGTACCAGATGTCCGGAATAAAGACGATATACTCGTTGCTGGTGTAAAAGCTCGGGATGATGATGGAGCGATGGGCCTGGGGCGGCCTGTGCGAATGGAGGTTGTCCGAGAAGCGCTCGTAGAAATAGACGATCATCGGGTAGGCCCGATTTTCGTCGAAGTCGTCTGGCTTGTGCAGGATGCCCTGCAGCTCTTCGCCAGTCGTGGAGGTCCATTCCACCAGTTCGGCAGTGCCCCAGCGGTAGTTCTCCTGCTGCGGATTGGCATCGCTAAGCTGCTGCATGCCGTTAAAGGAAAGGTCGCTCGTCCACAGGTTGGGGAATTCCGCAAAGTCCTCCCGCGTGAAGAGCAGGCGCTCGGCATCGTCGGCTTTGACCGGTGTGCCGAACCTCTTTTCTTCAAAGATGAGCCGCTCCGGCACGACCGAGTCATCGGCTGACGCGCGGTAAAAGCCGCTGCGTTTGTCGCGCTCATGGAAGGCGGAGAGGAGCATGGGATCGTCCGGATTGATGGCCGGCTCATCACGGTCGAGGTCCACGTAGCGCAGGCGGATCTGCTGTTCGCGTCCTTCCTCCATGGAAAGGCTGCGCGAGGGATTTTCACCGGTAGGGTCGACCACCCAGAGGTCATACCGGTCATACACGATGAAAGCGGCATCGTCGGTGGTCCAGCCGGCCGAGCCGTAGGAGCCATCGGGGAAGGGCCGGTCATTGGTGTGGTCCGTCAGCGAATGGGGGATGTCGGTACCCACCGCCACAGAATCGCGTGTCTGCACGTCCATGACCTGCCACACTTGCCCGTAGCGATTCCACCAGCTAACGTAGCCGGCGGCAGGCGAGAGTTGCGGGTAATCCTGCACTTTGGTCAGCACGCGCTCGTGCTCGCCGGTGTCCACATCAATGAGGTAAGCGTCATAGTACCGAGGGAAATCCCACGAGATCTCCTGTTGATACGGCAGGTTAGATACACCCAGCGCGACGTCGGCATCCCCGTCATCGCCCAGATGCACGGACGGAATCTCAAGCTGACCGAGCTGCGTGAGGCGGTTGCCATCGTTCAGGTGGGCGACGGCACGGTAGGTGCGCCGACGCTCGTTATCTTTTTGCTCCAACTGCATGGGTTGCAGCAGGTCATCCTGATAGTGCCAGATATCGACCTTGACGATTTCCTCGTCCAGCTTGTCGTCGTGATCAGGCTCAGAGATGGGGGAGGGCTGCGTGCCAAAGAACAGTCGCTCGCCGTTGGCCGAGAAGCTAATGCTGCCGTGCTCGCTGACGTGCCAGTCGGCCGGCACGCCTTCGGTTTCCTCATGGGCAACCGTCGTGGCCTCGGTGTCGCCCGTGCGCCAGTGATAGAGTGTGAACGCGTGATCGTCTCGCTCGTCGTCGTGGAGGCGCGCCAGGAAGGCTACCTGCTCACCCGCTTCATCGATGGTGAGGCGGGGGTAGGCGCCCTGCCCTGTAAGCACGGGAGTAACCTCGCCTGTAGCTGTGGCGACGGCGTACACGCCATCCTCGGAGCCATCCTCTGTGATGGCTGTGTAGACTAACATTTCGCCGTCTTCAGAGAAGGCGTAGTCTTTGGCATACTCGAACCGCGTTTCCTCGCCGGTTTCAAGGTTGCGGAGTACGAGCGGGGTGCCCGGTGACTGGTCGTCGTCGCGGGAGGCCTCTTCCTCATCCGTAGCCTCTGAATCTTCCTCGGGATCCTCCGCTTCGTCGTCATCTTCGATTTCCTGTTCGAGGTGATAGGCGATCCATCCACCAGCTTCGTCGGGAAGCTGGAATGATGACACACGCTCAATCTCGATGCGCTCGCCGCTGGCCAGGTCCTTAATGCCCAGGCTATCCTGCGGCCGTTCGGCGCGCGGCACATCATCCAGCCGTGCCTGCCGCACGGAGTCATGGGGCGGGTTGATCAGGAAGGCGGCATGGGTGGCGTCGTGGGTGAAACGGGCAGAGGCACCGCGTTCGATTTCAAAGCGAGTATCTCCGGTGAGGCTCTGTATTTCGAGCACGCCGTCGGCCTGCTCTGGGCTCATCGTCCAGAGCGCCCAGTTGCCATCTGTGGCGATGGCGCTTGAGGTGATTCGATTCCATTCGGTATATACGTCATGCGTGAGGGCTTCGCGCTCCTGCGCAAAAGCAAGCGCGGGCACAAGTAGCACGGCTGCCAGGATAGCCGGCAACAAGCGGTAGCAACGGGTCATAGCTGTATAAAGCTGAGGTCAACGTAATGGTAAAGGTCGCTATAGAGTAACGAATCCATTACGTAGAGTACAACCCGGCGCCGGTAAAATCGAGGTCACCAGCCACACTGCCCGTCGTTGCATAAGTCTCCGCCTCATTGGTCCAGTCATCCTCGACTTGATCGAGGATCCATACAATGATACAGGGCTGGCTTCTCTCCTGAATTCGGGCATTGTGGCTTCGCGCACGGAGTTGCACTTGGGCTTACTCGTGTCCGTCCGACCGCGATGGCGAGAGACTTCGGTGTGCGTCAGGGTACTGCATCCTTCGACGCGCGCATCCGGACGACTGGCTCAAGCCGGCAACGCCGTTACTCACTTCGTGCGATGGAACCTCACCAAGCAGCCTTCCAGATGTTAGCCAATCAAAAATAAACAGATACCCCGAACAGAACAGGACGGGCCCCGAGGTTCCACGCTGTCGAGGTTGTATTGAGTTCACCGTCGGTCGTCTCCCGGTCGCTACTCGTGCGCCGATACGTAGCCGCAACGCCGTATTCTGCACTGATGCCTATACCCGAACGCACCATCCATTCCACGCCAAATACACCCGCGAGTCCACCCTGAAACGAACGGTCCGTGCGCTCGAATTGCTCGTCGGGTCTTTCTTGCTTCACACGCTGGAATGAGACCGTGGGACCGGCGCCTGCATACGGTCGAACTGAGTCCTCACGATCAGAGGTAAACAGATACTGCGCATCAATCTGCACCTGCTGTAGATTCCTATCTCTTTCAACATCACTGGCGGTATCATCAGACTCCGAAAGCAGCCGGAATCCAGTCCCAAGTCGAAGCGCACGCCGCTCCGATATTTGATGCTTTACAGAAAGCACGCTTCCCTGAAACGCACCCAGGGTGAAGTTGCTTTGGACTTGAAATTGGAGTGCCCAGTCTCCAGGCGATGGCGCCTCGGTTTCGGACTGGCCCTGTGCTACGGCGGGGAAGATTGCCGTTGTCAATGCAATCGCAAGACTAAATATTAGAGCGGTTGCTGACCGTGATATTGCAGATGAAGGAAATAAGTTAGTGTCTGTTGTAGCCCTGGTATCATGCATTGAGAATAGACTCGAAAAGTTATTATTAATGCGGATGGCCAGAATTTAACCGAACCCGTAGGCCACGCCCCTACACCTGTTAAGAATCTATCGGTTTCAAGCGTTGATGTTATCGCCGTGTGCACTTGCAGCGTTCGATATGAGGCGAATTGTTCGAAAGCATAGTTTGTAGCGACTCCGTAGGCACATGTACTTTAGCCTGATCTATAAAAATGGATGGAAGGTATTATGCAGTGTCGGAAAGGAAAGTGGGGTTGCGAGCACCAGACCGTATCCGTCCCTGCAAGTCGCTGGAATAAGCGGTAGCTGTGCTCGAGTGAAGGAAAAGATTGACGCCGAACTGCGCAACACGATGTTCGCGCACCTCGCGACGAGAATTGGGGACCACGTAAGATCACTCCATGAATGCGGCAAAGAAAAATCCCCTGA
>SLED01000215.1 GCA_007124945.1 Salinibacteraceae bacterium
ATCGGAGGTGACGCCTGCAACTCACGCTTGGCGGCCCATCAGAATATCGAGGTTGTCGCGGTAGCTGCGGCTTAGCTTTAGCTTCCGTCCTGAAATCGTTCGAACAACGTATTCGCCGTGAGAGGCTGGTGTCAGATCCAACACGCTCTCGATGTTGACAATTGTGGATCGATGAATGCGTACGAAGTGGTCGGGATCGAGACTGGCGTCAAGGTTTGCCAGTGTTTCGCGTAAAAGGTAGCGCTCGCACTCGCAATGGACCGACACATACGTGCCTGCCCCGGCGAAAAAATCGACGTCATCGACTTTGACGATTCGTATTGATTTTCCGCAGGTAACGGCAAGGCGTTTGATGTAATGGCCCACCGTTTCGGCTTGCGCGCGCTCTACCCGCACCGCTCCGGTCTGAATATCGGTGAGCAGCGCGAGCATCTCACTGCTGAGCAGATCCAGGCGTTGATGCGCGATGTGCAGCTCGGCCCGGTCAAGTGCCTCCTCGGCCCGGGCGTCAGTGTACGGCCTAAGCAGGAAGTCAACCGCATGCAGATCGAACGCCTGCACGGCATCCCCTTCAGAAGTGCCAATCAGAACCAGGGCTGCACGCTGATAGTGCTGATCGGTCCCCATCTCTCTTGATATCGCGGAATATCTGCCGCCTGATGCAGTCGACGGGCCATCGGATATTATCAGATCAATTTCGGCCACTGCCACGCTTTCACGTTCTTCCTGCATCAGAATGCGAAAAGCGGGGCGCCGGCCGATCAACTCAAGCAGGCGTTGCCGATCCAGCTGATCAGCTATCGCAATCAGGACACCTATCGGCTCCATCTTCGCCCCTCCACGGATCCTCACCCGCAATGAACTGCGATAACCAGATGCAGAGACGCCGTCACCCAAATGCTCATCCATGAGGCATTTGCTGCGAAGGCGCGCGATAGTGGGGACCTGCATCACGCGCAAGAAAAACCGCAGTTCCCCCTGTGAGGCCGGGATGTAAACCATGCGGAAGTTCAGCAAGTGGACGAGGCCGATCTGCCCACCCCTCAATTCGTTCTGCCACGCAGCCGGAACCATTGGCAAAGAACCGAAAGCAACTTCTTCACATGTAGTAAGGGCTCCCGTTGCGCTCCGGTCAAGAGGGTTGGAACGAGTAAAACACCATCCCAATTGCCTGCCCCGCGGAAAATGAGTGGCGGCGTCTCACGGAGTAAAAGGTGACGCGATAGCGGCGGAAGGCAATTTGTGCTCGATTCGCGCGTACAGGTGTAACACAGCTCCCGACCATCCGACCTAACTCGCTCAGGGCACGCCGAGATACACCTCGACACTACGATTTCAAACCAATGAACACCCCGTCAGCCGCTGACATCTTCGAGCGCGTGGACCGTCACGACTTCCATTCCATCAACAATGGGTTTACCGTCGACCCGGAATCGGGGTACGACGGCGTGCCGGACCTGGACAATGAGGACTGGCGAATAAACACGCTGGCGCTACGCGACCTCGTGCGCTTGGGAAGCGGGGCATCTTCCGAGCTGCGGCAGGCACTCGGGCATGATAACGAATATGTCCGCCAGATTGCGGCGGTGGTGCTCGGTATCGTGCGGGCGGAGGATGCGATAGACGACCTCGCCGCCCGGCTGCTGCAGGATCCAGATCCGGTTGTGCGCTCGCAGGCCGCCATCTCCCTGGGGCAGATTGGCCGGCCTACAGAGGTGCTCCACGAGCAGGCGGAAGCGGAGGATCATCAGGATGTGCTGCACCAGATTGCGATTGCTCGCGACCGGATTCGCAAGAAGGAGCCCGTCGATCCGGTGGTGGCCGAGCGTATCGCCGCGCTGGACGAATCCGCGTTTCAGCGCGTAACCCCCGGCGACCCGGCGCCCAACTTCACCCTGAACGATACGAACGGCAATCCCTGGCACCTCGCTGATTTCCTGGGTGAGAAGACCGTGGTGCTCCTCTGGATTTTCGCGGACTGGTGCCCGGTCTGTCACAAAGAGTTTCACGGGCTGATCAAGCGGGCCGGCCGCTTTCGCGAGCTGGACGTGGAGGTGGCCACCATCGAGTGCCACGACCGGTACCGCAGCCGTGTGATGACGGGCGAGTCGTTTCGGCCGGAGTTCTGGTTTGCCGAACACTTCCCCGACAACGATCCGCAAAAGCCGTATCCGGAGGAGATCTGGTGGCCGCATCTCTCCGACCCGGGCGCTTCGGTGGGCGTCCGCTACGGTATTCACCCGTGGCAGTTTACCGTACACTCCGAATGGGTCAATCGGCCGACTACCATCATCATCGATCCCTACGGCGCGGTGCAGCTTGCGTACGTCGGCCACTACTGGGGCGACCGGCCTACGATCGGGCAGATCCTAAAGATGATTGAGACAGGCACGTACGAGTTTAACGCGCCGCCGCTTAAGAAGGGGCCGCACTGACGAGACGGTGCTCAGTGACCAAATCGGCAACGCTCGCGCTGTTCGAACACCGCGCTACACCAGGAGTACGACGCCACCGACGTAGATTTCTGGTGTTACAGCCGCCGTATTGCGGTGGCGCGGTATGATTCAACTCAACAACATTCATCTGGCGTTTGCCGGCGAACCGGTACTTGAGGGCCTCTCGTGGACGATCACGCCTGACCGGCAGCGCATCGGTCTGATCGGGCCGAACGGCGCGGGCAAATCCACCGTGCTACGGGTGATCACCGGCCAGCACACACCGCAGGAGGGTACCGTCTCCGTCGGCAACACCACCACGGTGGGCTACCTGGAGCAGGACGCGCAGGAGCTCGATACCGAGCGTTCGGTGGTGGATGAAGCGCTCAGGGCGTTCGAGCATGTGAAAACGCTGGAGGCGGAAGAGCGCCGCATCACCGACAGGCTCGAATCTACCGACGATTATGAGAGCGACGACTATCAGAAACTGCTCCACCGCCTCTCCGACATCCAGCAGGAGCTCGTCACGCACGAAGCTCACCGCCTGCGCCCGCGTACTGAGGCGGTGCTGGCCGGACTCGGATTCGAGCCCGACGAACTGGAGCGGCCCGTCCGTTCCTTTTCGGGTGGATGGCGGATGCGCGTGGCGCTGGCCAAGCTGCTGCTCCGGAAGCCGCAGTTTCTGCTTCTCGACGAGCCCACCAACCACCTCGACATCCAGAGCATCGACTGGCTGGAAGGCTACCTGCGCGAGTACGACGGCACGGTCATCATCGTCTCGCACGACCGCTACTTTCTCGACCGGATGGTGACCACCATCGCCGAGCTCACGCACGGGCAGATTACCACCTACGCGGGTAACTACAGCTACTATCTTGAGGAGCGCGAACACCGGCGGGAGTTGCAGCGGCAGCGCTACGAAAACCAGCAGCGGGAGATCAAGGAGATCGAGCGGTTTATCGAACGCTTTCGGTACAAAGCCGACAAGGCCGCGATGGTGCAGAGCCGCATCAAACACCTCGAGAAGATGGAGCGCGTGCCGCCGCCCCCTTCCGAGCAGGCCACCGTCACCATCCGCTTCCCCGAGCCGCGCCGGAGCGGTCGCGTAGTGCTGGAGCTCTCCCGCTTCTCAAAGACTTACGAAACCGACGAGGGCCCCGTGCAGGTCTTCAACGACGCCGATCCGCTCACGATCGAGCGCGGCGAAAAGATCGCCCTAATTGGAAAGAATGGCGCGGGTAAATCGACGCTCGCCCGCATCCTTCGTGGCGTGGAGCCCTTTGACGGCACGCGCGAGGAAGGGCACAATGTTGACATGACCTACTTCGCGCAGCATCAGGCCGAAGCACTCAATCCGGAGCATACGGTGCTGGAGGCGGTCCGCGAACTGGCACCCAGCCGCGGGGAAACTGACCTCCGCACGATGCTCGGCGCCTTCCTCTTCACCGGCGATGACGTCTTCAAGCGAGTGGCCGTGCTTTCCGGGGGTGAAAAGAGCCGCGTTGCGCTGGCCCGCACGCTGCTCCACCCTGCCAACTTCCTTATCCTCGACGAGCCCACCAACCACCTCGACATCCAGTCGATCAACGTGCTCATCGAGGCGCTACAGCAATACAGCGGCACGTTCGTGATCGTCTCGCACGATCGCCATTTCCTTGATGAGGTTGCAAACACCGTCTGGCACGTGGGCGGCGGACGCGTGCAGGATTTCCCCGGCACGTACTCCGACTATCGGTGGCACCTGGAGCACGGTTCGGTGGAAGCACCGGACGCACACCTGACACCGGAGACCGACTCGGACCAGACGAAAGAAAAGCAGCGCAAGGGCGGCCCCAAAACCAAAGAGCAGAAGCGCCGCGAAGCCGAACTACGAAAGCAACAGGCAGAAGCGCTCGCAAACGGGCGCGGCGACTACAGCGAGCTCAACTCGTACAAGCTGCAGCAGCTCTACGAAACGGCCGAAGCCGACATCCTCGAGAAGGAAGAGAAGAAATCAGAACTGGAGGCGGCGATGGCCGACCCCGCCCTATACAACGACGCCGACCGCGCGAAAGAGGTCAACGCCGAGTACGCCGCTATCGAGCAGGAACTGGCCGAGCTCTACGAGGAGTGGGAGACGCTGGCGGAGCAAATCTCGGCGAGGGAGGAAGCGTAGTGGTTTAGTGACTGGAAGCATTCCCGTAGCGATGTGCC
>SLED01000325.1 GCA_007124945.1 Salinibacteraceae bacterium
ACCCCCGTTGGAGTCGGGCGTTGGCGCGTTTCTGCCCACACGTACCATCAGCCGGGGTGGGAATCATTGAGAGGCTGGAGCATCGCAACGAGGATGGGTGTGAAACCGGCGCTCGTCATCGACTCCGGGCCCAATCGACTCCTCGTTTCCTCCACCCCTCGTTTCTTCCACCCCTCGTTTCTTCCACCCCTCGTTTCCTCCCCCCCTCGTTTCCAGCCGCATCCGGCCTGAAACAAGAACCCCCACACCCCCACACTCCCAAACGCAATATATCCTCTCCCACACCCAAAAAACCCCGCTTACCGCAGCTCCCGCGGCAACCGCGCAAGCCAGCCGAGATCAAGCACGGCCCAGAGTCCGATGCAGATGGCCTCAGCGGCGTCGTGGCGGAGTGATGTAGGCGCCGGAGCGTCTGACCAGGCTATCACTTTCCGGGCGAGCTCATCGGCGGCTTCCTTGGCATCGCTGCCAGTGCGGCGCTGGCTCGGGTTGAGGAGGCGCTTACGCCACGCGTCAGCCTGTATCCATCCCGACCGGATGCTTCGCCTTTTAGCCTCCTCACGCCACGCATCGGCGAGGTGGCGATCGCCTTCAAGGACAATCCACGACAGCTCGGGGTTTTCAGCAAGCACACCCGCCGCACCTCGCTTCAGACGCGATGTGTTGCCGTAATTTTGCGATCGATACGAGAGGAGCCGCCCCTCGCGGTTGAAGTGGGCAAAGCCAGACTTATGCCCAAGATCAACGGCGAGTAGATCGCTCATCGCGCCGCCCCGTTCCGGTACAATCGCACGATGCTGAGTGCCATCTCCAGCGCCTGCTCCACATTCAGACGAGGATCTACATGCGACGTGTAGGCCTCCGCAAGGTCATTTTCCGTAAGACCGCGCGCGCCACCAATGCACTCCGTCACGTTCTCTCCCGTAAGCTCAAAGTGTACACCGCCAAGGTGCGTGCCCTCCGCCTTATGGATCGCGAACGTTTGCTCCAACTCTGAAAGAATGATGCGGAAGCGGCGCGTCTTGTACCCGTTCGTGGTTCGTTCGGTGTTGCCATGCATGGGATCGCAGCACCACAGCACGTGGGCGCCCTGAGCCTCAACAGCGCGGATCAACCGCGGCAACAGATCGCCCACGCCCTGCGCTCCCATGCGGGTGATGAGCGTGAGCTTGCCCCACTCGTTGTCCGGGTTGAGACGGTTGATCAGACCTGTAAGCATGGACGGGGTCATGTCGGGTCCCACCTTCAGGGCAACCGGGTTGGAGAGCCCGCGCATGTACTCCACATGGGCCTCGTCTGGATGGCCCGTCCGCTTTCCGATCCACGGGAAATGTGTGCCCAGGTTGTAATATCCTTCCTGGTGCTCCACGTAGCGTGTCATCACTTCCTCATAGGGTAGCAGCAGCGCTTCGTGACTCGTGTAGAACGACACGCTCCGCAGCCCGGGGATGGGCCCTTCGGCGACGGTTTGCGTGAAGTTCAGCGATTCCCGAATAGAGCGCACGATGGCCTCGTACTCATCGGCCAGAGGTGAGTGCTTCACGAAATCGAGCTGCCAGTGCTCCGGGTGGTTTAGATCCGCGAATCCGCCTTCCGATAGCGCTCGCACAAAGTTGAGTGTGCTCGCGGAATGATTGTACGCGGTATGCAGGCGTTGCGGATCGGGCGTTCGGGATTCCGCGGAAAACCCGATCCCGTTTATGATGTCTCCACGATAGGAGGGCAGCGTCGTGTCGCCGCGCGTTTCGGTAGAGGATGAGCGCGGCTTCGCAAATTGCCCGGCCAGCCGTCCCACACGCACAATTGGTTTGTTCAGGCCATAGACGAGGACGAGGCTCATCTGCAGCAGAACCTTAAAGCGGTTGGAGAGGATATCGGCCGCGCACTCATCAAAGCGTTCGGCGCAGTCGCCTCCCTGCAAGAGAAACCGCCTGCCATGGGCAGCCTCAGCCAGCAATGTGCGCAGTTCATTTGCTTCCCAGGAGGTAACCAGCGGCGGCAGCTTGGCGATATGTTTTAGCACCGACGCAAGCTCCGCCGAATCTGGATACTCCGGTTGCTGTCGGGCGGTACGGTCGCGCCAGGAGGCAGGGGTCCACGTGGGCGTGGCAGTGTGCGTGGGCATACGGCGGGCGGGTAGAACGAAAAAGGGATGCTGCTAACGAGGCAGCATCCCCTGCGTTTCCACGCTTCAAACGCATGTTTGAGGTGTCAGGCTCGGGCATCCTCGGTGCCTGCGGTGGCCCCGTTGCGCTTCGCTTCGTACCGATCCAGCTCGCCATCCAGATGGACATCCATCTGTGGGAACGGAATACCGATACCTGCCTCGTCAAGCGCCATCTTCACAGCGCGGGTGGTTGATTGCTTCACAGCAAGCCAGTCCGGGGTTGGTGCCCAGACGCGCACGACCCAGTCCACCGAGGAGTCGCCGAGGCCGTCCAGCACGATCTGGGGTGCGGGCTCCTCGAGCTTGCCCTCAATGTTTGGGATTGCCTTCTCCAGCGCAGCACGCGTGGCATCGATATCGGCTCCATAATCGGCGCCTACGGGCACGTCCACACGCCGCTTGTCGTGCTGGTTGAGCGTAGTGATGGCAGAGCTAAACACTTTCCCGTTCGGGATCGTCAGCCGCCGGTTATCGAACGTGTCCATCTTCGTCAAAATAAGGTCGATCTCGTGGATCTTGCCCATTTCACCTTCCAGATTAACCACATCACCAACATTGATGGGGCGGAAGATCAACATCATCACGCCCGCCGCAAAATGGGAGAGCGTACCCTGAAACGCGAGGCCGATGGCGAAGGCGGCTGCACCCAGCAATGCCGCAAAGCTGGCTGTTTGAATACCAAAGATTCCGAGCGCCATCACGATGCCGATGATGATGACCAGCCACCGGGCGAGACGGGGGAAAAAACGGGTCAGCGTATCATCCAGGGGGGAGGTCTCGAGCGACTGCCGGACAAGGCGCCCAATCCAGCCTGCCACTATCCAGACCACGACGATGAACACCAACACGCCCACAACGCTGGTGCCATAATCGATGATTAATTCCATAAGTTCTGGTGAGAGATCCATAAGTCGTAGCGGGTAGGTGAGTGGGAGCCGATCTCCGGGAACCTACATGCAAAAGTCGGAAAAGTCCAATTAGTACTTGGCTCGTTACGTCCCGGTAATCCGACTCCACATTGCTCCGAAATCCGGCCGGTCCCTTGCTTCCCGAAAGGAGCGCTGGATCTGCTCCACGGTGATGCTTCCATCCTCGCGCTCTACAAGCTGAAACTCGAACACGTATGGAGAAGGCGTCTCCGCCCATTCTGACGCCCGCCCGAAGCGCATATCAACAATCGAGCGCACGCCAGACTCATCCTGCTTCACGCGGTAGTAGCCCTGCATATTGCGCAAGAGGTGCCGTACATGCTTCTCATCCCGCACGTCGTCAATAAAGTGGTGATTTTTGGGCGTGCGATCGAGCTGTTCAAAGGCCTCCTCGTCGAAAAGCGAGTAGAAGCCATGTACGTACCCGTCCTCCGTCTCCGCGAGGCCGCGCCAGAGTATGGTGTTGAAAACGGTCGGTTTTACGAACGATCGCGTGACTTCCACGTCGTTTCGGGCGAGCGCTTCCTCAAACGCCGATTGGGCTTGCTGCTGGGCGAAAAGGGACCAGGAAAGGTACAGTGCCGAGAGGCCCAGCCCGATCCCCACCGCTATCCTCCTTCGTCGATGCTCGCGCGTCAAGAACAGGGCGTAGAGCACGCCGACAGCCACCGGTAACGTCACCAGGGGATCGATGATAGCGATATTGTAGAACGCAAACGGCGTATCGGTAAAGGGAAGAAGCACCTGCACGCCGTAGCTTGTCATTAGGTCGAGGACCAGGTGCGAGCCGTAGGCCAGCCCGGCCAGCGCAGCCCCGCGCTGCCACGAGATGCGCGCTTTGTTGCCGCGCCGGTGCACAATCCAGCCGGCGAGCACGGTTACGATCATCAGTGCGAGAACCGAATGCGTATACGTGCGGTGAATCGAAAGCTGGGCTGCATCACTGAAGAAGAGTGCGACGATATAGTCGATGTCAGGCGCCATCCCGATTAGCGCACCCAGGGCGGGCGCTTTGTTGCCGAGCTCCCGACCCCCTACCCCTTCTCCGATAGCCGCTCCAACCGCGGCATGTGTCAGTGAATCCATTCGAAAATGAGCTTGTGCACAATCTTGCGATACCGCCTCTTAGCCCGTACCATACACATACGTTAGCGGATGATACGTGCGGCAGCTGTACCAGGTCGATACTTCAGTAAACCGGGTCGCGTACAGGTCCAACGTCGGCTGACGGAGTTGTATTGATGCGCCAAACCCATACAGGGTATGCGCCATTGGCCCAATCCTGCGCGTCAGACGCAACCTATGTTGCACCAAGCATCGAGTGGATTCCCGCATCGACTCGCTTTTCATTGTTCGTATCATCCATTATATAATCTGCTGCGTCCATAAGGCTCACTGATCGTCTGGAACTCGTCCGGACGGCTGGACCCGCCGATCCCCCTTCATGGAGAAAAATCTTATAGAGAAATATTACGATTTTCAGGATCGACTCCGTACCCTTTTCAAAGAGATAAACCGGCTA
>SLED01000309.1 GCA_007124945.1 Salinibacteraceae bacterium
ATAAGGCCCCACAGAAGCGCATCAGCGCCGTGATGGGCAACAGCCTCAACCTCACTCGCTGGTAGGTCCTCCGCCTTGTGCGCCGCTTCTCGCCACCGCTCTTTCGCTTGGTGCTTTGTGACGTAACGCGCTCTCTGCCGCTCTGCAGCGGCGCGTAGGGTCGCCAGCTTGTCCAGTACATCAATCAGATCGCCGCCATCAGCAACAGCCTGACGCACGCGCTTATGCGCCTCTCGAATCGCAGGTATCAGCAGCGCCTCCGAAGGCGTATTTTCTGCCGGTACTACCGTCGCGTTAAAGGTCCGTACTCTCACCGGCGGCCCTGTAAAGTCAGCCCTGTACCTCCTCCAGGTAAAGCGCCCCATCCTGATCTTTGCCCCCATGCCGGGATCCGGATGCACCGTGTACAGCGGCTCATCACTCGCCAGTAGCTTGGACAAAAGCGATGCAGCCTCCTTGTTCGTCAGTTGGTCGTTATTCGTCATCGTCATCCCCCCACAGGTCGTTCGCAAGCTTATCGGTGGCCTCGCGGTCGAAGCTGCTCAGGTACCGCTCGGTCGTGTCGAGATTCTTATGCCCCAGCGCCTTGCTCACGGCGTACAGATCGCTGCTATGCCTGCGAGCAAAGTCCGCAAAGCTATGCCGGGCCACGTGGAAGGACACCTCCTCCGGCTCCCGTATGCCGGCCAGCTTGCAGGCCTCTTTGATCTGCCGGTTGATCCGCACATTCTCCGACGAAATGCGCTTGCGCAGCCGCACCGGGTCGCCATCGTCGCCCTTGCGCAGGATCGGGAAAAGAAAGGGTCCGGCCGTGTCCGTGTAGCGCTCCACAATGGCCAGCGCCGCGGCGGGCAAGGGCAGGTCCACCGGCTGCCCGGTTTTCATCATCGTGTAGCGCAGGCGGCCCTCACGGACGCTTTCCGGCCTCATCTGCAGCACATCACCGGCCCGCATGCCGCCCGCGTAGAATGAGAAGATAAACGCGTCTCGGGCCAGCTGCAGATCACCCTGCAGATCCACCGCCTCCAGCGCCGCAATCTCCTCACGTCGAAGGCGCCGGCGAACCACAGGCGCTCTTTTTGGCAGATCGTAGCGGACGAACGGGTCCTTGTCCATATCGAGGGCGCCATCCTTTACCGCCTGCGTCACCACGCGCCGCAGCCTGGACAGCTCCTTGCGCGTGGTGTTCGGGTTGTTCTCCCGCACCTCCCGTAGGTAGTCCTCGAAGTCCTCCAGCCCTCCAGGCGTGAGCTGTGACCATTCAATCACCTCAGATGCGAAGCACTCCTGCAGCTTGTTCAGCAGCGTGGCGTACTTGCGCCGCTCCCAGTACTGATCTCTGCGGCTCAGCTTCTCGATGAATGCGCTGAGGTAGCTGTCCAGCGTCCCGCTCGAACCTTCAACCCGGCGTTTCATCGCATCCGCGGTGCCGCCCTTCATGCGGGCACGCTCGGCCTTCAGGTAGAGCTCGTGCAGCTTCTCGTTATAGGCCCGGCTCAGCTCGTGAGACTTGCGTACCTCCTGCTTGTCGTCGTTCCAGTACCGCGGCTTTATCCAGATGCCGGTGGACTTGCGTCGCACCTTGCGGTTGGCAATGATCTGTAGGTAGATCGGTGCCGTGCCATCGTCTCGGGCCTTGCCCTTTCGGATGATAAACTTGTGGCTTGCCATATTGATACCCGTTGTGTCTGTAGACACCCGGACGGTCCGGGTTCACAGACAGGGTAAACAATTTTTGGCGTGAGTTGCAACAGCGCCATCCGCTGTGTACGTTGTAGATGCCACACAGGCGGCAATTTGCACACCCGTCGTACTTAAGTGTAACTGTAAGGGACGCTGTGTGCAATCCAGCACCGCCCACACTTCTTTCTCCGAAACCCCGTTCTGATCGCTCAGGACGGGGTTCTTGCGTTTGATGCGAGTTAAGGGGTACAACAAACGTGCATGTGACCCTGGTGTTAGCTTTAGCAGAGTTTCGAAGAAGCGGGCCCGTCCGGGCTGAGGTATGCTTTTCCTCGTCTCCTCAGTTCTTCGACTCCTCGATTCCTATTCGGGGGATCATGTCCTTACCGGTTCCCGCCTGAGTATTACGAGCGGAGCTGATCAGGCTGTGGGTACGTTTGGGCTCGGTGACAGGATCTGTGGGGCGATAGCATTCCTGATTGGCGAGATTCTTCGCTTTGCTCAGAATGAGGCGAAGGGGAAGTGTGCTGCCTCCTTTCGACCTTGTCCTCCTGAACGAAGTGAAGAGCCTGCCCTCGACACCGATCGGGGGATCTTGCCCTCACCGGTTGTCGCCAGAGCATTGGGAGCAAAGCTGACGGCGCAGCAGGTGGCCTCAAGCTCAGCGGCATATCGACGGGGTGATAGCATCGCTGACTGGCGAGATTATTTCATGCGGCGCTTCTCTCGCTCAGAATGACGCAGGGGGCAACGGCACAGTTCTTCGTTTCCTCGTTTCCAAAATTCCTCGATTCAGCAAGGAAAACCTCCACCCAGAAACCCCTTGCCCTTCAGGACGCTGCCTTGTACACTTTAACAGTGATTTCTACAAATACACGGAGGCGAGACGCATGGCTGGCGACGCACCATCAATCGGGCAGGCAATCTGGCACTGGATTATCTACGTGATCGTCTTTTGCGTTGCAGGTGGGCTGGCTGCGGGGGTGACAGCGCTGCTGTACGAGCTCGTTACCCAGGAACCCTATGCGCGCGAGCTCTATGCCGTCATCTTCGGCGTTGCGGGCTACATCGCATATCGGCGCGCGCTTACTGTCATTGACCCTGAGCGCGCCTGACCGGCGCATCAGGAAACAGCCTGTTGTCCGCTGAGGACGGGCAATGCGTCTTCGGGTCGCTCGCAGACCTGTACGTAGGAGCGGTGCTTGGGCCGCACGAAGCCTTCGTACACTGCATGGTCCAGAAAGCTTATAAGATGATCGTAGTACCCTTCAGCATTCAGTAGCACGATTGGTTTGCGGTGGATTCCTATTTGAGACCAGGTCCACATCTCGAAGAGCTCTTCCAGGGTACCCAGACCTCCCGGCATGGCAATGAACCCCTCTGCCCGCCGCGCCATAAGGCTCTTTCTTTCGTGCATGGTGCGCACCTTTACCAGCTCGGTTAGTCCCTCATGAGCAACCTCCTTCTCCACCAGAGCTTCTGGAATAACACCGATTACCTCACCGTCGGACTCCAGTGCTGCATCAGCGAGCACCCCCATCGTGCCGACGCTCGCGCCCCCATACACAAGGGTTAACCCAGCCCCGGCAATCTCCTTTCCGACCGCGCGGGCTATCTGTAGGTACCGCTCTTCCCGTCCAGTACTTGAGCCGCAATAGACACAGACGGTGTTCAGGTTATGCATGCGCACTTCTGTTTGATGGCGAATGTGATTGACGTCTCCCAACATCAGACCGCCTCTGCGGTTCGCTCACGGCACCTTGGGGAGGGATACGGTAAACGTGCTTCCTTCCCCGGGAGTGCTATCCACCTCTATCTCCCCGTGCATCATGGCCACAAGCTGCTTTGATATGGTGAGGCCGAGCCCCGTGCCTTCGAACTCTCGGGAGAGGCCGGCCGAGACCTGCTCAAACTCGTCGAAGACGCGATCCTGAGCATCCTCCGGAATACCGATGCCGGTGTCCTGAACGTGGAGGTGAGCGGCGTCGCCATCACTATCGATTCGGAGGCGCACCCCGCCCTCTCGTGTAAATTTAATAGCGTTGGAGAGCAAGTTTGCGACGATCCGATCGATTGCCGATCGATCACCATGCACCCAGATGGGGTCCTCCGCCGGCTGCGACTCGAGGTAGAGCCCCTTTTGCTCGGCATGAGCCCGGAACAGCGGTACCGTCTGCTGCACTGTTTCGCTGAGGTCGATTCGGCGAAATTCCAGCTGAACCGATTCGCTTTCAATCTGAGCGAGATCCAACACGGAATTTAGCGTCTCCATCAACCGCTGTCCGCTGCTGCGAATTAGCTTGACAAGTTCAGCGGCGTCAGCGTCGACCTGACGGTGGAGCACGTCGGCAAATCCGATGATGGAGGTCAATGGCGTACGCACTTCGTGGCTCATGTTGGCAAGAAACGAGGACTTGAGCTGGTTCATGCGTTCGGCGTGGGCCTTGGCCTCGATGAGCTGCTGCTCGAACCGCTCGCGCTCTGTAATATCCCGCAGAATCACACTGTACAGCGAGCTTTCCTCCGCATCAACGGGGGAGATGGACACTTCTACTGGAAATTCTGATCCATCAGCATGCCGGGCGTGGAGGCGCCGTACATGAGGCGTGCCGGGCGCCCGACCCTCTGCCGCAATAAGGTTGTCGACGAACTTCTGCAGCGTGAGGCCGCTCGCTTGGGGCAGAATCCGGGAAAGGGGGCGCCCCTTAATCTCGTCTCTGTTATATCCGAAGAGCTCTTCAGCCGCCCGATTGAAGACAAGGATACCATCGTGTTCATCTATGGTGAGAATTGCGTCCATGGCGGTGCCAATGATAGCCGCCAGCTGGGCGCGGCTTTTCTCCAGCGCTTGCTCCGCTTTCTTTCGGGGAGTGATGTCTACTACCGCCCCGTCAAAGTATTCGAT
>SLED01000250.1 GCA_007124945.1 Salinibacteraceae bacterium
AGAGCCCGTTCAATTTCCGTCTCCTCCTCATGGTGGATGGTAGCCCGCTCCGGATCCTCTCCACCAAAATGGTCTGACAGAAGCGTCCCGTCAGCGGTAACCGCGGCAGCGCCCAGATCGTCAGAGTCGTAGGGGCGGTACCGATCAGAGTAGCGCGTGTGCTGTGAGGCCACGTTTCGTGCGATTACGTAGAGCCACGTGGTCACCTTGGCATCTCCGCGGAAGTTTGGCAGGCTCCGGAGTGCCTGGAAAAGCGCCTCCTGAACCAGATCGTCCGCCGCACTCGGGTTGCGGGAAAAGCGGGCAAGCACCGACCGCAGGTAGTCGCGCTGACTGTAGATCCAGCATTCCACAGCGCGCGGATCACGGTTACGAAGCGCCTGTAGTTCATCGTCTGAGGGTCGCCCGTCGCATGACTCTGTCTCACGGTGGTATGAAAAACGGGAGGGCTGTGTTGTGGCTGACATGGTGGGGGTAGGTAAAATGAATGGGTCGCTGAGTGTGCGTTCGTCGTGCACCCATTTCACCATCGAAAAGCTGTGCCAATAGCATTTCACCTCTCCAATTATACATGCCTAAACTCTTGATATGAAACAGCATAGGCCAATTTTTAAGGCGGGTCCGAGGCATCATATGAGCCGGTTATCCGTCAGCATATCCACGCCAGTGTCAATATATTGACGCTGCTCTTGCGTGTAGAGGACCGGTGCGCGTAGATTTCGTAACGGTCCTGCAGGCTGTGCCACCAAAAGCCGATATGGGGTGCCTTGTGCACCCGTCGTAACTCCGTGTTTGAGCGTTGCGCGCACGGAGGTGTCAGGACATTCTCTCGTACTGTTTGCTTATTTCGTTTCCATGGCCGAGTTACAACATGAGTTGCCTGAAATGGATGGGCCTCCGGAAGACGAGCATGTGCTCTTTGGGGCTGAGCAGCAGGCGATTCATTCGCGATTGTACGAGGATGCTCCGGTCCCCTACATTGTTGGTACGGCAGATGGAATCATACGAAAGGTAAACAAACAGGCGGCCGAGCGACTTGGTTATGCGCAGGAGGAGTTGGTGGGAGCTCCCGTAGTATCGATCTATGCCGAAACCCCCGATGGCCGACCACGCGCAAAGCAGGTGCTGGAGAAGTTGCGCAGGGGCGATGATCTTGTTCACGACGAGGCCCAGATGCAAACGCGTGATGGCTCGGTGTTCTGGGCTCGCATCACCATTCGGTCGATCACCAATGAGGCGGGTGGCGTGGTGGCGCACTGGGGTGTGTTTATCGACATAGAAGAACAGAAAGCCCTGGAAAAAGAGCTGCGGAAGGCCCGCGGTGAGTCAGAGGCGGAGGTGGAGCGCCGCACATCAGAGTTGAGCAGAATTAACAGGGCTCTCCGAGAGGAGATCAACAAGCGGCGCGAGGTGCAACAGGAGCAGAACAAACAGCTGGCTGCCATGGAAGCCTCGGTGGTGGGCATGTCCATCCACGAGAGCGATGGCACGTTTCGATATGCAAACCCGGCACATGCTACAATCTACGGCTACGACAGCCCGGATGAGCTCATTGGAGAATCGTGGGAGATTCTCTACGATGATCGCCAGGTAGAGGATGTGAAAAGCGAAGCGCTGGTTGACCTGAAGCAGGGCCGACGCTGGACCGGTGAACTGCGGGGGCTACGCAAAGATGGGAGCTATTTCGATGTGCTGCTATCGCTGACGCCGCTACCCGACGGCGGGTTGGCGTGTATTTGTCAGGACGTCACCAGGCGTAAGCAGCAAGAGCGGGAGCTGCAGCGCTATGCCGATCGCCTGCAAACACTCCACGAAATTGACCGGGCGATTCTGTCAGCAGAATCGCCCCACGCAATAGCCGATGCAGCACTGGAGCGCGTGTACGAGCAGTTACCGTGTGATCGGGCCAGCGTGGTTGTCTTCGACCATGAAAGTCAACAGGGTGAAGTGCTCGCCTACGCCGTTGGTGGAGACTCCAAAATCAAGCGCGGAGCGCGCTTTCCCATGAGCGAGTTTCGGATCACTGAGATGCTGGAGTCTGGACAGCCCGAGGTGGTACATGACATGCAAAACGTGCCTCCTACCAGCGTACTGAGCAAGCTACAGAAGGAAGGCATTCGATCGTACATCAGCCTTCCAATGATGCTTGATGATGAACTGATCGGGCTGGTTAATCTCGGGTCGAAAGAGACAGACTCCTTCACGGAGGCATATCAGGATCTGATGAGAGAGATTACCGATCAGGTGACGATCGCAATCCGGCAGGCTCGGCTGCTGGAGCAGGTTCAGAAGCAGACGGAGGAACTGGAGCAGCGCGTGGCCGAACGGACGGCCGAACTGGAGTCCTTCACGTACTCTGTCTCCCATGACCTCCGGACACCCCTACGGGCTATCGATGGCTTTTCGCGCTTGCTCGACAAAGACTACGGACACCTGCTCGACGAGGAGGGGCAGCGGCTGCTTTCTATCGTCCGGACGAGCGCCTCCCGCATGGGGCAACTGATCGACGATTTGCTGGCACTATCGCGTCTTGGTCGGCAAGAAATGCGCAAGGCCCCCATCGACATGACCGAGCTGGCCCATCAGGTAACGGAGGAATTGCTGCGGGTGCACGATCGCGACTCGGTTTCGGTTACCATCCGCGACCTCCCGCCAGCAGAAGGCGATCGAGCCATGGCCCGGACAATTCTGACGAACCTGGTCTCCAACAGCCTGAAATTCACCCGCGACGAAGCCGAACCCCGGATTGAAATTGGCGCAATAGAAAAAGAGGGTGCCTGGATCTACTTCGTGAAAGATAACGGCGCAGGATTCGATATGGCCTACGCACACAAACTCTTCGGCGTGTTTCAGCGGTTGCACGATGATGACGAGTTCGAGGGTACGGGCGTTGGATTGGCCATCGTTGAACGTGCGGTGCGCAGGCACTGTGGGGACGTATGGGCAGAGGCTGAGGTAGACGAGGGGGCAACCATTTATTTCACACTGAACGATGTACCTGGCGTACCGAATACATGAGTAAGCAATCCCTGCCCGAGTCGGCAGACATTCTCCTTGTTGAAGATCAGCCCTCCGATGCCGAGCTGGCGGCCCGTGCCCTTCAGCAGGAGGGCCTTGATATGCGCCTGGCTGTGATGCGCTGCGGATCAGAGTTGCTCGATTACATTTTTTCGCGGGGCGAGCACGCCAGCCGGCAACCAGTGGATCTTCCCCTACTCATTCTGCTGGATCTGAAGCTGCCACGGGTCAGTGGCGACGAAGTGCTCGAGCAACTTAAAGCCGACGAGCGGACGAAGCATATCCCGGTCGTGATGTTGACCTCATCCCGCGAAGCGCAAGACGTAGAACGATGCTATCAACTTGGTGTCAATAGTTTCGTAGTAAAACCTGTTGATTCCACCCGGTTTGCAGAGACCGTGCAGCGACTCGCCCGGTACTGGATTACCATTAACGAGCCACCCCGAACCCGGTCACTCTGAGCGTACCACGATGGAGGCAGTGAGCGCAGACGATAAGCTTCAGATCCTGCACCTGGAGGACGTTGCCACGGACGCCGAACTCGTGGCGCATGAGCTGCGGAGCCACGAGCTCGACGCCGAGATCACCCGTGTCACCACCCGCGAAGGCTTTGTAGAGGCGCTCTCCCCCAAACCGGATCTCATTCTGGTGGATTATGCGCTCCCGTCGTTCACCGGCGTTGAAGCACTTGAGCTTGCCCAGGAGAAGTGCCCGCACGTACCGGTGGTGTTTGTCTCGGGCGCTATCGGCGAGGAACGCGCGATTGACACGCTGAAGCAGGGCGCCACTGACTATGTGTTGAAGGACCACCTCTCCCGGCTTGGACCGGCCGTGCGCCGGGCACTACAAGAGGCAGAGGAGCGCCGCGCTCGAGTGGCTGCGGAGGAAGCACTCCGCAAGGCCCATGCGCAGCTCGAGCAGAAGGTGGAGGAACGCACCGCACAGCTACGTGAGACAAATGCGGCGCTTCAGCAGGAGGTTGAACAGCGAAAAGAGATGGCCAATGCGCTGCGCGAGAGCGAGGAGCAGCTAACGCGCACAATCGATTCAGCCATCGATGCCATCATCAATGTAGACGAGGAGTTACGCATAACGCTTTTCAACTCGTCGGCCGAAGAGCTCTTTGGCGTATCAAATGAAGAAGTCCGGGGGCGCTCGGTGGGGCCGTTGCTGACGGATGACCTGCGCGCACGGCTTCAGGCCTTCGTTCAATCCTATACACAAAGCGAGGGAGATGCCCGGAGCACGGGATGTTGCACCGGCGAATACATCGGTCAGCACGAGGAGATGGAGGCGTTTCGCCGCGACGGGTCCACCTTTCCCGTCGAAGCCACCTTCTCGGTTATTGAGCTTCCACGACGCGATCGGTTTCTTCTCATCCTGCGCGATGTGCACGATCTGAAGTCAGCCGAGCGCGAACTCGCCCATTTGCAAAGCGAAGCGCAGTACCTGCGGCAGGAGCTGAAAACGGAGCATCCGTACGACGAGATTGTCGGGCAGTCTGCTGCCATGCAAGAGGTCTTCACCGCAATCGACAAGGTGGCGTCCACTGACGCTACCGTACTGGTGACAGGCGAGACGGGCACCGGAAAAGAACTGGTTGCCCGAGCGCTGCACGCGCACAGCCCGCGATCCGAAAAGATGCTGGTAAAAGTTAACTGCGCAGCCCTCTCCGGTGATGTAATCGAGAGCGAGCTTTTTGGTCACGAGCGCGGGGCATTTACCGGTGCGGTAGAGCAGCGAAAGGGACGCTTCGAGCTGGCCGATGGAGGCACGCTCTTCCTCGATGAAGTGGGTGAACTGCCGCTGGATACGCAGGCTAAGCTGCTAAGAGCGCTGCAGGAACAAGAGTTTGAGCGGGTTGGCGGCACGGAAACCATCTCGGTGGACGTGCGGGTGGTGGCAGCCACCAACCGCTCACTTCAACAGGATGTGGAGGAGGGGCGCTTCCGGTCCGACCTCTTCTACAGGCTCAATATCTTTCCCATCGAGGTGCCACCGCTGCGGGATCGAGACGGCGATGTCCCCCTTCTTGTCGACCACTTCTGCGATAAATTCGCTGAGCGCTTCGGAAAAGATGTGAAGGGCTTCAGCGAAGAGGCGAAGGTGCGCTTGAGCCGGTATGCGTGGCCCGGCAATGTCCGTGAGCTTGCCAACCTGGTGGAGCGGGCTGTTATCCTTGTGGAAGAGGGCTGCAGCATCGAGGCGCCGGACCTCGGTGTAATTTTGCCGTCCAACGGAGATTCGTCATCCTCAGGAGCCTTCCCCACGCTGCAAGATGTGCAGCGTCGCCACATCGTAGCCGCTCTGGAAGAGACGGATGGCGTGGTGGGCGGAACGAATGGAGCGGCAGCGCTACTTGATATCAAGCGAACCACGCTGCTGGCACGCATGGATCGGCTGGGCATCGATCCATCCGGCTTCCGGTAAGGCACTCAGGTCTCCGCTTCCAGCACTTCGTGAAGTGTCGAAAGCAGGTCTGCGCGGCGCGTTGGTTTGGCCACGTACGCGGCAAATCCCGCATTCAACAAGTGCTCTTCATCACCCGGAAGCGCGAACGCCGTCCAGGCGATTTTCGGCACGTCCTCATGGCCATTCTTGTTGACCTCTTGGACGAACTCAACGCCTCCTTTTTCCCCTCGCAGATGGATGTCTACAAGGAAAACATCGTACGGCGTCTCCGAGGCCATGGAAGCAGCCGAATCAACATTGTCGGTTATGTCCACCTCGAACTCGTGCTCAAGGATGATGGAAATCAAATGCTGGGCTTCCTCAGAGTCTTCGACCAGTAAAAGCCGGGGTTTGGGGGATGATTGGTTGTCATTTTCCATGGTTGCGGAGGCGTCCAGAGGAAGCGTTACGGTAAAGGTACTGCCGGATCCCTTCGTGCTGGTAACATCGATGGAGCCATTCATGAGCGACACCAGCCGGTGCGAGATTGCCAGGCCCAGCCCGCTACCCTCGTAGGCGCGCGAGAGGCCATGAGATTCTTGACGAAAGTCATCGAAAAGCTTGGGCAGGAAGCAGGGGTCGATGCCCACGCCGGTATCAATCACGTCAATATATACACCGTCAGCATCTGATGTGAGCCTGACGTTCACGCCGCCGTCGTCAGTAAATTTAATTGCGTTGGAGAGGCGGTTGGTGAGGACCCGGCTCACTGCACCGTGGTCCAGGGTTGCCCAGACGGCTTTCTCGGGCATATCTATCTGTAGGGCGAGGCCTTTCTGAGTTGCGGTCGGCATAAACATGTCGACGGCGTCCTCGACGGATTTGCTAATGTTGATCGTCGTGGGGGTGATGGTGTATGAATCACTCTCCAGCTTTGCCAGGTCCAGAACCGAGGTTAGCGTTTCCAGCAGACGATCCCCACTTTGTTTGATCGTATCGATCCATTCCTTAGACTCCTCATTGACTTCTTCCTGCAGGAGCTCAGAAAACCCAATGATGGCGGTGAGCGGCGTGCGGATCTCGTGGCTCATATTGGTGAGAAAGTTAGATTTGAGCTGGTGTAGCTCAGCTTCTCGCTCACGTGCACGCTCGGCCGCATAGCGGGCGACTTCAGCCTTGTGTTGTGCCTTGACGAGTGCCCGTTCGTGCGCTCGCTGCTCGGTCAGGTCGGAAGCGAAGGCAAGGATAAGGTGGGGCTCCCGGTCCTGTGCCAGTTGTGCCCGGATGCGCACCGGATAGGTGCTGCCATCCTTCCGTCGATGAGTGGCTTGAAAGGAGATACTCTCCTTTTTATGAGTGATCAACGCCTCGACCACCTCGCGCACAGACTTCTCAGAAAATCCCTGCATGCCGATGTCGGGAACGCGCATATGCTTCAGTTCTTCGAGGCTATATCCAAGGTTGAGCTGCGCTCCACGGTTGACCAGTGTAAAGGCCAGGGTTTCTGCATCGAACAGGTATATCTCCTCGAGCGAGCCATTCATGATAGCGCCGAGCCGCTGGTTCAGACTTGCGCTTTGCTTTTCCAATGTAACGTCTCGGCGGACCCCTACCGCTCGTTTGAGTCTTCCATCCGGGTGCCGGCCCAATTCTCCGCCAAAGTCATGAACCCAGGCATACGAACCATTCTTAGTTCGGACCCGGCACTCCATGCTGAACTCACCGGTGTGCTCGCCCGATTCGTAGGCGTCGACAAAGCTCTGCACGCGCTCACGATCTGACGGATGGACGAGGGACAACCAGTAGTCGCGGTCGAAGGATACCTCGTCGGGCTCGTAACCGAGGATTCGAGCGAATTGATCGTTAAAGTGAACGTCTTTGTCGGCCTCCCAATCCCATACGCCGAGTTCTGCGGCGTCCACCGCAAGCCGCAACCGCTCTCTACTTCTGTAGAGTTGTTGCTCCATGCGCTCGCGTTCCAGCACAAGCCCGGCTACATACGACGCCAGGTGCGCAAACTGGAGCTCTTCGTCGGTTGGCTGGTGGGCTTGATCCCAGTAGAACGTCAAGGTACCCAGTACCGTGCCCTCTTTACTACACACCGGATGAGAGAGGCATGCGCCGAGATTGTGTGCGTCGGCGAGGTCGCGATAGTCACGCCAGAGAGGGCTCTCACCGATATCCGTTACGATGACGGGCTCACACCGGTACGCAGCAGTTCCGCAGGAGCCGCCCCGAGGCCCGGCTGAAAGGCCTTCTATCTGTTTGTGGTAGCTGGCCGGAAGACCCGGGGACGCTTCATGACAAAGTGATCCGGTTTTCGGTTCATACCGAAAAAATGACGTGCGTACGCCTGGCGTCACAGCCTCGATGTTAGTAAGGAGTGCTTCAAGCAGCGACGCGGTCGGTTTGCCGCTTGCAACCATCTCGAGGAGCTGTATACTACTGCGAGCAAACTTTCCCGCGATCCGGCGGCCTTCAATCTGCGTACGTAACTCCAGCTCGCGCTCTGCCATCGCCCGGAATCCGAGGAACCGTCTTCGGTCCCGATCGGAGAACGAGCGTGCATCTGGATCACGCATGGACAGTAGGCCAATCAGATCGCCCTCCGCGTTTCGTAACTTTGTAGCAGCGTAGAACGCGGTCGGCTTCCGGCCTGCACCACCGTTTAGATCGCTTGCTTGCCACTCGCTCTCCGTATCCTCTACCACGTAGACATCGCGTTCGGACGCAAGGGCCCGTTCGTCAAGCGATGGGGATGCAGTTCCATTGCCTCGCGAGCCACAGGCTGAAAACCATCGCGCCGGAGGTAGGTCGCGACCGTCATATATCCGGACATCAGCTACATCGAATACATCCCGGATCAGGGATCGAAGCGCGCGAAAGCAGGGGTCACCCGTGCATCGAAGATGATCGTGCGGGTCGCTGGCATGATATCTATCGTGAATCACCGAACCCATGGGGGAGGGGGAGGGCTTAATTCATCAGGCACCGGGCAATTGCCTGGCGCATGGTTATCGTATCGGCACGCCTGGAGAGCTATAAACCGAATAGCATTGTGAATTCTTACCGGGGCGTGTATGCTATCGACTTTTCGTTCGGCGTGGCGCCGAGAGATTGCTGCTTGTTCGATGGTGGTGACATGGCGCATCGGTGGCCAGAGACGGAGTGCGGATCTCCGGAGTGAGAGGTACAGGGCCTGCGAATGCGGTCTCGAACAAAACATCGGTTGCGCCTGAGCGTGTAGGAAGCGCTTACAGCGCACCAATATTTTTCCATCCTTCCGTATGATATCATCGACCATCACCGGGTGGGGCCATTATGCCCCCTCAAAGGTAGTAACCAACGACGATCTGGCCGAGATTGTCGATACCAGCGATGAGTGGATTCGCGAGCGCTCGGGTATTCGAGAGCGGCGTTTCGCAGAGGAAGGCGACACTACGGCTACCATGTCCATTGCATGCGCGACGACTGCGATGCAGCGTGCGGGTGTTTCTCCCCAGGAGGTGGACCTTGTACTGGTAGCCTCCTCCAGCCCCGACTATCTGACGCCCCCTGTCTCCAGCCAGGTACAGGAAGGCATTGGTGCTACCCGTGCGGGTGCCATGCAGCTTACCGTTGGCTGCACTGGGTTTGTGTATGCCGTTGTAACGGCCCAGCAGTTCATTGCTACCGGAGCCTGTAAAACGGTGGTGGTGGTAGGGGCAGAGCTCACCACCCGCTGGCTCAACTTCGAGGATCGATCAACCTGCGTCCTGTTTGGAGATGGTGCAGGGGCTGTTGTGATGCAGGCCTCAGAAGAGGAGGGGTGTGGCGTGCTGGGGCACGTGCTCGGATCGGATGGCTCCGGGGCAGAACATCTTATCGTGCCTGTTGGCGGTGTAGCCCAGCCTACCACCAAAGAAACCATCGAAAAAGGGCTGTCCGGTCTGAAGATGAATGGCCGTGAGGTTTTCAAATTTGCGACTACGGTGATGGGGACCGCGCTCGACGAGGCGCTGGAGAAGGCAGGGCTGAAGGCTGAGGATATCGATCTCTTTATTCCACACCAGGCCAATGCAAGGATTATTGACCTGGCGGCCAGAAACCACAACCTCCCGCCTGAAAAAGTCATGGTGAACGTGGACCGGTACGGTAATACATCTGCAGCATCCGTGCCGCTCGCGCTCAGCGAGGCATTCGAGGCGGGCCGGATCCAACCCGGAGCGTTGCTGGCCTTCGTAGCATTCGGAGCGGGGCTTACCTGGGCCTCTGCAATCTTCAGAATGGATTCCCGGCCATTAAATTGATAGGCGGCCCTGCCCCGCTGGGCGTTTCGGAGTCGGACAGATCAATTAAATGTGTTCTTAAGATGCCGATAGTTAACATAGTACCATTTGATTGACAACCCCAATTGTTGCCCGCAACGCTGCCTACCGTTGCGGGCAAGCCTCCTCCATCTACATGACTCCGTCGGTTTCCAAAGAATCCACCTCCCCCGTCGCGGACGCGTCCCGCGACCCTGCAAGTGATGAACGCATGCGCGTGGTGGATCAGAAGGAAGCGTTACGGAGGTACGGTTTACTCCAGCCCGAGCATGATGCGTCACTCGACCGCATTACGGAACTCGCGCGCGCGATGCTGGACGTGCCCCTGGCGGCGGTTAGCATCGTGACACCAAACCGGCACTGGGTACCCTCCGTCGTAGGGCCCGAAGCGGTCAATTATCCGCACACGTTCGACTCACGCGATGTGCCGTGCAGGCATGTGGTTGAGACGCGGACCACTCAAGTGATCAACTTGTCGACAGCTGACTTTGACGGGGAAGAGGCGCTGGGAGACGTGGACGCAGGCTGGTATGCCGGCGCTCCGCTCCTCACGCCCAACGGGGTATGCGTTGGCACGCTCCACGTGATGGATTACGAGCCGCGTACGCTGTCGGCCAACGAGAGGGCACGCCTTGGCGATATGGCAGGCATTATTGTAAATGAGTTTGAGCTCCGGTCGGCTACCCGCCCCGACTGGACGTTCTTTGAAGTTGCCAATGACGCCATCATCGTGTTTGAGCCCGAGAACGAGATCATTCTTGAGGCCAATCAACACGCCTGCGATCTGTACGGGCTCTCCGCATCAGAACTGATCGGCTCATCGCTGCAGGAGTATACGCTTGATGTGTCCAGGGGACGCGAGGAGGTGGAAGCGATTCTGCGGCATCGTCGCAACAAAAATTTCGAGAGTATCCACCAGCGTGCTAATGGTGAGAAGATTAGGGTCCTGGTTAACGCCTCCGTTATTGAGGTTGACGGCCAGACGTGCATTTTAAGCATCCATCGCGATGTCACTGATCAGCGGCGTACGGCGTACGAGCTCCAAAAGAAAAAGGCCGAATTTGAGGCGATATTCCGGTCCATCCCGGATGCTGTCGTGTTTGCCAATAGCGAGCACCAGATCGTGATGGTTAATCCGGCCTTCACCACGGTTTTTGGATACGGTCCGGAGGAAATTGAAGGCCAATCCCTCAGTGTGCTCCAGCCGGCCCATGAAGAGACGTTAGCTTCACGCTGTAATGAGCAGGAGGCTGCCAACGCCGATGATGAGCAGCGATCTGTAGAGGTGAAATTCCGACGGAGCACAGGTCGAAGCTTCCTCGGCCGGGCGGTAATGCTGCCTGTTATGGACGAGGAGGACCGGCTGCTCGGGTACCTGGGCATAATTCGCGATGTTACCGATCAACGCGCTGCCGAAGAAAAGCTGCGGAGCTCCGAACAGAAGCTGTCGCTCCATGTGCGCCGATCTCCGCTTGCCTTTATCGAATGGACAGCCGAAGGCCGCGTGAGCGCGTGGAATCCGGCCGCTGAACGAATCTTTGGCTATTCGGAAGAAGAAGCGCTTGGCTGCTCTATGGGAGAGCTTATTCTTCCGGATAACACGGTAGAGGAGGTAGCCGATGTCTGGACGGACCTGGTGCGTCAGGAGGGAGGCAATCACAACATCAATCAGAATATTACGAAGGACGGCCAGATCATTACCTGCGAGTGGCACAATACGCCGCTTATAGACGACCGCGGGCACGTGATGGGCGTAGCGACGCTGGCGCGCGATATTACCGAGCAGCAAAAGATGGAACGGGAGCTGCGGAAGAGCGAGGAGCGCTACCGGACCGTGGTAAACAGCGTTAAAGAGGTCATCTTCCAGGCGGATATGCAGGGCCGCTGGACCTTCCTCAACGAAGCCTGGAAAGACATCACCGGCTTTGAGGTAGAGGAGACGATTGGCACGCCCTTCTACCACTTTATACACGAGGATGACCGCGAGAAGAGCAGGATGCTGCTGCGGCCCGTCATTTCAGGGAAGCAGGAGTCGGTCCGGTACGAGGTTCGCTACATCACCAAAGACGACGAAGTGCGGTGGGTAGAGGTCTTTACGCAGCTTCTGACCGACGGTGATGGCAACGTCATCGGGACCTCGGGTACGTGCACCGACGTCACCGAGCGGCGTATGGCGGAGGAAGCGCTCCGCGAGTACGCACATGAACTGGAAGAAGCGAAAGTACAGGCTGAAGCCGCCACCCGTGCGAAATCGGAGTTTCTGGCGAACATGAGTCACGAAATCCGCACGCCTCTCAACGGCGTGATCGGTATGACCAGCCTCCTGCTCGATACCGACTTGACGGCAGAGCAGCGCGAGTTTGTGGAGACCGTACGCACGAGTGGCGACGCGCTGATGACAATCCTCAACGATATCCTCGATTTCTCGAAGATTGAGGCCGGTCAGCTGGATCTGGAGCGCGAGCCGTTCATTCTGCGCTCGTGCATTGAGGATGCCCTCGATATGGTGGCGCCTCAGGCAGCCGAAAAAGGGCTGGAGCTCGCCTATCTGGTCAACGATGCGGTACCCGAGCGAGTCCGTGGCGACATCACGCGCGTACGGCAGATACTGGTGAATCTCCTATCCAACGCTGTAAAATTCACCGACGAAGGAGAGGTGTACATATCGGTGAAGGCCAAACCAGTGCCGCAGAACGCCGACTCGGATGCTGATCCCTCGCATGAAGTATTTATTTCGGTGAAGGACACCGGAATCGGTATTCCGGAGGACAGGCAGTCCGTCCTCTTTGAGTCGTTCAGTCAGGTCGATGCTTCCACCACGCGGAAGTACGGAGGCACCGGTCTTGGGCTCACTATTTCCAAGCGTCTCTCCGAAATGATGGGAGGCTCCATCTGGCTCGAAAGCGAGGAAGGTGTTGGTTCGACCTTCACATTCTCTATTCAAGTTGAAGCCCTTGCGCCGCCCGACTATGACTTTCTGCAGGAAGGCCAGCCCCAGCTCGATGGCCGGCGGGTGCTCATCGTGGACGATAACAAAACCAACCGCCGTATTTTGGGGCACATGACGCGCAAGTGGGGTATGATCCCGGTCGAAGCTGAAGGAGCCTCAGAAACCATCAAGCTCGTGGAAGAGGCGCCGCCATTCGACGTCATTCTGCTTGACATGCAGATGCCGGAGGTCGATGGGCTCGAGCTTGCACGCCAGCTCAGTGATCGATACGACGACCTTCCGCCTTTCGTTATGATCACATCCCTGGGGCAGGAAGTAGATCAACAGGATGAGGCGCGCGAACTGCTCGCCGACGTGCTGCACAAGCCGCTCAAACCAGAGCCCCTCCACCTGTCTCTCAAGAAACTATTTTCCGTTCCCGAGGGGGGCGCTGATGCTGCCTCGAGTCGCCACGCCGGTCAGAATGGCGAGGCCGCCGATACGAAGTCCTTCAAGATTCTACTGGCCGAGGATAACAAGATCAACGAGAAGGTCACCATGCGAATGCTCGAGAAGCTCGGCTTCGATGGCGACGTAGTACCCAATGGCCGGGAGGCTGTGCAGGCGACGGTAACGCACGCTTCTGATGGCGTGCCGTACGACATCATTCTGATGGACATCCAGATGCCGGAGATGGATGGCATTGAGGCCACAAGGCGGATACGCGATCAGCTTGAAGAGCGTCAGCAGCCTCGTATCATTGCCATGACGGCCAACGCTATGCTCGGCGACCGAGAGCGCTGTCTTGAGGCCGGAATGGACGAATACCTGAGCAAGCCGGTCCGCCTCGAAGATCTGGATGAGGTGCTCTCAATGTATACAAGCAACACCGCCGGCGCGGTTGCCGAGGAAGCAGACGACGCGCTGAACGGAAGAGCGGTAGAAGCCTCTACCGAGATCCACGCGTTTGCAGAGGAACTCCGTCGCCGCCTGACGGACTACATGGGTGATGACGACCCCGTGCTGGTTCGCGAGCTTGTTGCCGACTTTGTGGATGATACGCCGCAGCGCCTGAAAGCGCTTGAGCAGGGCTTTTCTACGGAAGACGCGAAGCTGGTCGAGCGAACAGCGCACACGCTCAAGTCGAGCAGTGAGCTGCTATCCGGGGAGGACCTGGCCCGCCTCTGCCACACTATCGAGTCGCTGGCGCAGCAGGGTGACCTGGAGAACGCGCGCGGCGAGCTGTCAGGCCTCATGACGGAAGCCCGTGCATTTACCGAGCGGTGCAGCCGAGCGCTAAAGGTGATGCAATAGCATCTGGTGCTATCTCACAAGGCTCAGAAGTGGGAGCCAGTATTGTCCTTTTCGGGCTAAGGCCCACAAAGCAAAACCCTACAGATACAATAACCCGTAGGGCTTCTCTGGTGGCCAGCGTGATTGGAACGCGCTCCTATCTCAAGCCGCCGCGTTGGCTTCCTCAAGCTTTCCGCGCAGCGTGAGCAGCGTCTTTCCAAGAATCTGTGAGATGCGGGCTTCTGTAAGGTCGAAGAACGAGCCGATCTCACGCAGCGTCAGGTCTTCGGTGTAGTAGAGCCCCATGATGGTTCGCTGGCGCTCGGGAAGGTCAGCGATCAGCTTTTCCAGCTCGGACATCATAGAGTCCTTATCGACTGCCACGAAGCCGGCCTCGCCATCTTCATGCGGGAGGATGTCCAGCATCGTCTGGTTGTCGTCGTCGCCCATCGTGTGATGTAGCGAGAGCGCGAATCGACGCTGGGCCTCACTCATCAAGGCGTAATACTCGTCGAGAGAGACATCCAGGTAGTCAGCCACGTCTTGATCGGAGGGTTCCTCACCGAGCATTTGCCTCAATGTGTCGATTGCCTGGTTGGCTTCTGCGAGCTTCTTGCGCTTGCCGCGCGAGAGAGCGTCGATGGATCGCAGATAGTCTACAAGCGATCCACGCACGCGCCAGTAGGCGTGCGTCACGAACTGCGTGCCCCGGTCCGGGTCGTAGGTATCCAGCGCCTGAAGCAAGCCGAGCAGCCCTGTATTCTCCAGGTCCTCGTACGTGGCGAGCGTGTGGTTGGGCAGCGTGAGCTTACCCAGGAGCGAGCGCACGAGTGGCACCGCGGCCATCACAACGGCCTCGCGGTTAGCCTTGGTAGGCTCTTCCATGTAGCGGTCTACGGTAGTCTGTAAATCCTCAGTCATGGCGTGTCATGGTAAAAGGACGGGGGCGCGTCTGGGTCACATCAGGATGCGACGGCCGTTTCGCGGGATTGCGGAAGTGATTGCTGTTCGGACTGCCCGCGGCGCGTATGGCCGCGATCTTTGGTCTTCTCTTGCGCATCGATCTCCACCTTCTCTTTTTGCTCCTGATCTTCCGGTGGAGGCGTGTAGGCCAGAATCCGTTGTATGATAGTAAGACCGAGTATGGCCACCAGGTAGATCGTGAAGCCTGTGCCCAGGCCCTGGAAGATGGCCCGGTCGAGCGGGGCCTGCGACCAGGCCTGGTTCAGAAAGACGAGGAGTCCGCAGAGGGAGCTTAATTGAAAGAGTACAGCTTGCATGGCGTGTAATGAATTCAGAATTAAGCTGGTGCGGCCGCTTCGAGCGTGCCCGCGGTGATGGTGTCAGCGAGTCCTACAAAGGCCTGGCATATGGCACCCGGAGTGAGTATCGCCGGGTGCTGACGGCGTACGGATTGCCGGATGCTGGCGGCATAGGGAATCCAGCCAAGATAGGTGGGCGTCTGGCCCGTAAAGCGGCGGGTAATTTCACCGAAGCGGTCAGCCACGCTCTCGGCTTCACTGTTAGTGTCGGCGAAGTTCACCACAATACTAAGCGGGTACTCCGGATCGGCAGCGTACGTAAGCTTCGCGAGGCGGTAGGCGTTTGCTACGGCCGTAGGCTCGCCCACCAGTACGAGTAATCCGAGATCTGCCCTGTCGAGCGCCCACCGAACGGGGTCGTCATGCCCGGCGGGAGTGTCTATTATGATGTAGTCGTACGTCTGCCGCAGTGAGTTGAGCAGCGAATCGAGGGCGGCGAAAAGGGTTTTCTCGCGGCCGTCTGCGTCGCCGGGGTTCGC
>SLED01000361.1 GCA_007124945.1 Salinibacteraceae bacterium
CTGTCTGAACACATCCGAGATGGCGCGGCGGCAGTTTCGGGAGATCGCGCGCATCGCCGGGCTCGTTTTTCCGGGATACCCGGGCCGCAACAAGGCGCTCCGGAAGATTCAGTCGAGCGCCGCACTGATCTACGACACGCTGCTGGCCCACGCGCCCGATCACGTACTGATTGAACAGGCGCGGCGGGAAGTGCGTGAGCGGGCGCTGGAAGAAGAGCAGCAGCGCACCACGCTCAAGCGCCTGCAGGAATCAGCCATCGAAGTCATCGACCTGCCACGAATGAGCCCGTTCGCGTTCCCGCTCTACGTGGATCGGCTGCGGCAGCGCATCAGTACGGAAACGCTCGCCGCGCGCATCGAGCGCGAGGTTGCACGCCTCGAACGCCACGCCACTCGCACCTGATACCTCGAAATGCCACCCGACAACACGCTCGCCATCACCTGCGCCGGGCAGACGATCTGGCTGCTCCCCTCCCGCTCCCTCTTCTGGCCTGCGCGTCGCACGCTGGTGGTGGCCGACACGCATATCGGCAAGGAAGCCACGTTTCAGGCGCAGGGCATCTCACTACCAAACGGACAGACGCAAACCGACCTGGCACGACTCTCGGCCGTGCTGGAGGAAACGCGCGCTGACCGGCTGGTCGTGGCCGGTGACTTTCTCCACGCCGAGGATGGCCTCCGTGCGGCCATCCGATCAGCCGTGAGACGATGGTCGGAGCGCCACCGAAGTATCGAAAAGATTGTCATCCGCGGGAATCATGACCGGGGGATTGATCTCGACGAACTCGTGCCCGAGGCGCAGCTCCTGGATGAACCGCTCACCGACGCCCCGTTCACGTTTCAACATTATCCCGACAAACCATCTGACCAGTTTGTAATAGCGGGCCACCTTCACCCCGGACTTCGCTTCGAACTACGAGGCCGGGACCGCCTCCGACTGCCGTGCTTCTGGGTACGAGAGGAACGCCTCGTGCTGCCCGCTTTCAGCACCTTCACCGGGCTGGCTGATGTAGATGCGCTGGTCGGCCGCCATGCGCTCGTTGCCGATGGGCAGGTGCTCTGGGCGCCGGCGACTTCGCCTGGGTGAAGCATCTTGCGCAGGCCGGAAAATCAACCCGAAAACACGTACTTTTACGACAAACCATCAGCTGACCTGACGATCCTCTCATGCGCCACACTCTGACCGAGCGACAGGATGAAGTACTGGAATTCATCCGCTCGTTTATGAAGGAGAAAGGCAAGCCGCCTACGCTGAATGAGATCGGTGATGGCGTGGGTATTTCCTCGGCTAACGGCGTGCGCAAGCATCTGCATGCTCTCGACAAGAAGGGCTACATCGAGCGGCTGCCGCATGAGGCCCGGGGCATCCGGCTGATGGCCGCGGATGTGCCTGTGCAGCTCGGCGGCGGCCCACCGGAGCTACCAGTGATCGTCCGGGCCTCGAGCGAGCAACCGGAGCAGCTTCGCGAACGTCCGGGGGCCTACCTCTCGGTGGATCCGTTTCTGCTCAAAGATGCGGAAGAAATCGGTCGCTGCCTGCTGCTACGGGCATCAGACGATGGGATGAGCGCGGATGGTATCCTGTCAGGCGACCTTGTGGCGGTGGAAGAGCGCAGTGAGATTGCAGACGACAGACCCGCCGGCGTCCTGCTCGGGGAGGCGTTCGTGGTTCGGCGCGTGCGGCGGGAGGACGAGATGATACGCCTACTGCCAAGCGACCCCACCTTTGACGAGCAAACATTCCCGAAAGACGATTCGCGCTGCCACGTAATCGGTCCAGCGCTTGCGGTTATACGGTCTCACTAACCCTGCTACTACACCGCCGCGGGACGCCCGAGCCGTGTCCGCGCCCGCTCCACCTGCTGGCTGAACGCCGGCTCCGTTTCCATGCGGTTCTCGATGGAGCGGCACGCGCTGATGACGGTGGAGTGATCGCGCCCGCCGAACGAATTGCCGAGCTCGGAAAGCGACTTGCTGGTAAACTCGCGAGCCAGGTACATGGCCACGTGGCGTGCCGCCACCACCTCGCGCTTTCGGGTGCGAGCGCACAGGTCCGTGCTGCGCACCTGCCAGAGTGAGGCCACGGTATCGCGGATGTATTCCACCGTAAGCTTGCGCTCATCCGGCGCAGCGAGCTCCTGCAACACGCTCGTGGCCATCTCAAAGGTAACCTCCTCGCCCATCTGGCTGTGCAGCTTCAGGCGGTTGAGGGCGCCCTCCAGCTCGCGAATGCTATCTACAATCGTCGTAGCAAGCCATTCTACCGTGCGCGCACCCAGATTGAGATCGAGCGCATCCGCTTTCGAATGAATGATAGCCGTGCGCGTCTCCAGATCTGGCGTCTGCACGTCGGTGCAGAGTCCCCACGTGAAACGCGAGAGCAGCCGCTCGCCGATATTGTCGATCTCCTGCGGACTCCGGTCGGCGCAGAGCACGATCTGGCTGCCACGCTGATGGAGCTCGTCGAAGAGGTGAAAAAATTCCTCCTGCGTCTTCTCCTTCCCGCTCAGAAACTGGATATCATCGACGATGAGGAGATCCACCGAGCGATAGAACGTGGCGAAGCGGTGCATCTCCCCCGCCTTGATCGCGCGGACGAACTGCTCGACAAATTCGTTACTCGGCACGTAGGCGATGAGCGCATCTTCGTACAAATCCTCCACGCGGTGGGCAATTGCGTGGGCGAGATGTGTTTTGCCGAGCCCGACATCTCCATAAATGAAAAGCGGATTGTAGCTGGAGATACCAGGGCTCTCGGCCACCGCAATGCTGGCGGCCCGGGAGAGCTTGTTGCTGTCCCCCTCAATGAAGGTCTCGAACCGGTACCGTGGATCTCCCCACGCGCCGAGGCGCGCACCCACTTCGTCAGCAATCGATTCGATGTGTTGACGCGCCATCGCGTCACTGAAAGAGAGATTCGGCTTATAGACCGCACTGTCACCGCCCGCGCGCCCTTCACGCGATTCAGCCTGCGGCGTATTTTCCGGCACAGTCCTGGAATCTACTGACTTGGCGGTCGAGCTGGCCGAACGACCTGCCCGCTCTCGCCGATCAGGTGACCCGGCTGGTTTCCGGTCACCGATCGTGTCGGGATCCGGGGCCATACGCCGGCGGGTGCGTTTAGTCTTCGGCTCCTCAAAGGCATCGATCTGTCGCTCTGACGGCTCGAGCACCTCGTACACAATGTCCACGTCATCGGCGACGGACGCAACCGCGGCCTCCACCCTGCCATCGAGCCGACTCTTCACCCAGTCGCGATGAAAGTCGGAAGGCACACCGAGACGAAGCCGTGTTCGACCATCATGCTCCGTCAGATCGATGGGCGAGAGCGGTACAATCCACGTCTGAAATGAATGTCGGGCCAGTGTCTGTGATAACTGTTCGAGGCATTGAGTCCAGAGAGCTTCAGCAGTAAAATGATCAGTCGTGGGAGCAGGTTGATCCATGAAGTGCAACGCCAGGAATCGAAAGCCGAGGTAGGTGTGAAAGCGGATTGCAAAGTAAGGCCCGGGCCCACGCGGGTCAACCACATACCCCGCAAACTTTCCCACAAATCAGTCACCCGGTTTCCCACAGAATATCAACCAGATTCAGGGCTGTCCACAAGTTATCCACAACAGCGTAGTTTCGCGAGTACGAAAGGATCAAACCGGAGATAAGCTGCAAACAGTCGATGGCTTGCACGGGTGGTAATTCAGCATGACACTAACCCTATGGCACTTAACGGTTTAAGCCATTACCTAACCGTTATTATGTGCCAGATCTGATGCTCCTCTTACCAGTGCTTCATAATGTAGAGATAAAGCTTCACTTCAGGCGGTTGAATTCCAGAGCTATCCACAATTCCTGTGAGCTTTTTCAGGAGAGGATATAACGACCGGTTGGGCGTCGAGAACAGGTCTGATGCGCGTCCATGCACGGGCGCGCAGAAATGATAGCCGGGCTGTTATGCCTCTCCTCGATGCCGGCGCATTATAAGTGGTGGAAGTTCCTGATTTTCCTCCTGAAGAGCCGCCGGCTGATCCCAGAGAGAGCCCTGATTTTTGACCGACGTAAAGTGGCCGTTTTCGCGGCGAATGATCGTCTGCTGAGGTGGGCCGAGTCGACTCCAGAGCCGCAGCAACCGTTTTCCTTCGGTATCTCCTCGAAGCGGCGACAGTTCAATAACGATATCCGATGCAGAGGCCAGCAGCCCGAGCCCATCCACCCCGCTGCTGTCGGTATCATAGACTCGCGTATCATAGGACGCTGTGAGCACGACAGCAACGCCATCCTCTTTCAGATGATCAATCATGCGGAGATGCCGCTGACGCAATTCGTGAAGATGCTCCACGCCAGAAAATCTGAGCAGGGAATCCACTATAACAAGCCGCGCGCCTATTGCCCTTGCCTGCTTTCTGCACTCGCGCATCAGGTCGGCCCACTTCATGCCCTGAACGCGCTGGTGAGGTAAAACGTGGAGTCGCTCGGCCGCTGCTGATCCGGTCAATCCCATCTCGGCAAATGACTGCTCGATTCTTCCGGGGATATCTTCCGACAATAACAGTGCGGGAGCTTCATTTGTAGCTTCGGCCAGGAAG
>SLED01000197.1 GCA_007124945.1 Salinibacteraceae bacterium
AAGGATTTGATGACAGCCGGTTACCTGGGGCTGGGGCTGGCGCGCACAAAGGGAGCGGACGGAATCGCAGAAGCGCTGGTCATTGTGCAAGCGCTCATCGATCATTTCTGGGAGGAGCTGCATCCGCAGAAAGAAATCCGCCGCCGCAATTCGCTGCAGTTCATCGCCGACCGGTTTAAGCAAACGATCCAGCTCTGGGATCATAGTCCGAAGGAAGCCGAACGTGAACCGCTTGAGATTGCGCAACAGGCGCTCAGCGCTATTCAGAGCTTCACAATGGAGGAGATGGAGGAAAACGCTCCAGCACTGAGTGGACTTGTCTCGGCACTTCGGGACCGAGCGCGTCGCCTGCCGAATCTTAACGAGGAGGAAGAGGGGCAGGAGCAGCAAGAAGAGGGTGCGGATGAGGCGACACCGGAAGCCGGGAAATCCGTTCCTGCCGCTGCCCCAACCGAAGTATCCTCGCAAAACGATGCGCGCAGCGCAGTAAATAGTGCCGCCACGTTTTTGCGAGCAGAGGACCCAACAAGCCCAGCCCCCTATCAACTGATGCGCAGCCTGCGCTGGGGCGTTTTTGTCGGGTCGCCGCCGCATGAAGATCGCATCACGCGGATCGATCCGCCTCTGAAGCAGCGGCGCAACTATCTAAGCGGCCTTCTTGAAGAAAAGGAGTTCGAAACGTTGCTCATGGAAGCGGAGAAGTCGTTTCAGAGCGGGCCATTCCACGTCTGGCTGGATCTTCAGCGCCTGCAGATAACAGCCACGTCGGCACTCGGAGAGCCCTATCAACCACTTACCATCGCATTAAAGGGGGCGCTGGCCGAGCTGCTTCAACGAGTGCCTGAGCTACCTTCCCTTCGATTCAGCGATGAGACCCCTTTTGCAAGCGGCCTTACAAAGGAATGGATAGACGCGGAGATTTTAACAATGGCTGCCGCAGGAGGCGGGCGGGCTACCTCGCGCGGAAATGGTAGCGGCGGGGCAGATGAGGTCGACGCGCTGTATGAGGAGGCCCGGGAGAAGCTGGGGGCGGGAGACCTCTCCGGCGCGCTGGCACACATGAAAAACTCTGTAAAGGATGGCTCTCAGCGCGCCCGGTTTCGCCGCCGCCTGTACGAGGCTCAGCTCTGCGTCCGCGCCGAGCAGCATTCCATCGCACGAGCCATCCTTGAGGGGCTCGACCACGAGGTTGAAGCGCATGGACTCGATTTGTGGTATCCACCGCTGGCGCTCCAGGTGTGGGGCCACCTGCACGATTGCTATAAAAACCTGGCCCGTGCAGCCCCCAATGCGGAAAAAGCATCGCTCAGTGAGCAGGCTACGCAAACGCTGCACAAAATTGCCAGGCTCGATGCCGACCGAGCCCTTCAATTAAAGTGAAAGGAGGGTGCACGCAGGATATAAAATGATTGTTGTCACACGTATAATCCCGGCAGGCAAATCCTTGCGGTGTCGAGTGCACACAGAACGCATTATGTATCCTGCGTTTCGCTAACTCCTGCTGCTGAGTACGAGTATTCGACAATTGATTGTTGTCCGGTTGAGCGAGGATTTTGCGCATTTATGATTAGAGCATGCACCGATCTTTGCGGTGTACAAAAAAACTGATTCACTAAGTGCATAAGTGGCAGGAGCACCAACGGGTAAGCCGAAGCGCAATTCCGTGCCACTCCAATTCTACAATGTTACAATCCTATGAATAGTCCCCAGCCTTTTGTATACTACAGTGACAAGTGTCGTCTCCGGGCAGGTAGTTGCGGAAGCGTGGTGAATCGATGTGTGGCGAAGCCCAATGTCTCCGTAAGCCGGTATGTTCTTCACCTGCCACAGTAGCGTAGGATAATTGACCATTGAACGAGGTATGTAATGTCATCCAGTTTTCAGCACGAAAAACCACCTGCACGGATCAATCTCTTTTTGGAGGTTGCCAAAGGTGATGCCAAGGAAAAGTTAGAACTGCCCTTGCGCCTATTGGTGATGGGGGATTACCTGGGAGGAGAGGACGATACGCCTCTGGCTGAGCGAGAGGTGGTAAATCTCAACTCCAATAACTTTGAGGACGTGATGAGCTCGAATGATCTCGGGCTTGAGTTCACGGTGAAGGACCGCCTTCGAGGAGGGGACAACGAGATGAAGGTCAATCTGGATATCGACGGGATGCACTCGTTTAGTCCAGAGGAAGTTGCCAAGCAGATACCGGAGCTAAGCAAGCTGCTCGCCACGCGCAACCTGTTGCAGGATTTGCGCAACCGGCTCATCAGTATGGGGGATTTTCGGAAGGAGCTTGAGAAGGTGGTCAAGGACGAGGAGATGCGCGAGAAGCTGCTTGGCGAGCTTGCCGGGTTTGTGCAGGAAGATGGAGATGCTGGCGAGGCGGCCGAAGAGGAAGAGTGACCGATCCGCCGACGCGGGTCCTTTCACTGTCAGGTTTTGTTAATCAACGTATGGACTGAATCATGGCGGAAACGCAAGCACAAGAGGCATCAGACGGTGGAGCAGTAGAGGAGCAATCACTGCTCGATAGCATTCTGCAGAAGGTTGAAGTGGAGAGTCCTGGTGAATCGGTCAGCATTGACGATTTCAAGGATCAGCGGGCTGTGGCGGAGAAGGACCGCGGTGCTATGGTGGCAGCGGCCCTGCGTGTGTTCGTCGATGCGGTGGTGGACATGGGCGAGCCACTGGAGAAGATCGACAAATACCTGCTCGATCAACTGATCTCCAATATCGACGAAAAGATCAGCCGACAGCTGGATGAGATTCTCCACCACGACGACTTCCAGCATATGGAGTCGGCCTGGCGGAGCCTTAAATTTCTGGTGGATCGGACTGATTTTCGGCAGAAGGTTAAAATCGAGATGCTTCACGCCACAAAGGATGAGCTGCGGGAGTCGTTTGAGGATGCACCAGAGCTTATTCAATCCGCGCTGTATAAGCACGTGTACACGAACGCGTACGATCAGCCCGGCGCTGATCCTTACGCCGCCGTCGTAACCAACTACGAGTTTGACAATTCACCGCAGGATATTTCCCTCCTGCAAAACGCCTCGAAGGTAGGGGCATCAGCGCATTGTCCGTTCCTTGCCTCCATCGGACCGGCCTTCTTCGGTAAGGAGTCGATGGAGGAGTGGAAGAAGATCCCCGACCTGTCTGCCTACATGGAGACAGCAGATTATATCAAATGGAACTCCTTCCGAGAAACGGAAGACTCGCGGTATGTGGGGCTAACGTTCCCCAGCTACATGGCGCGGCTTCCGTATGACCCGGAAGACAACCCGGTCAAAGACTTTAACTACCGTGAGGACGTCAAGGGCTCGGACCACGATCGGTATCTCTGGGGAAGTTCTTCCTTCTTGTTCGCCTCCAATATGGTGCGCGCTTTTCAGAGCGATGGATGGTGCGTGCAGATAAGGGGCCCTCAGGCAGGTGGAAAAGTGGAAGATCTCCCCGTCCATCTCTATGACGTTGGCAAGGGCAAGGAAATGAAGATTCCTACCGAGGTGCCGATCAGCGAGACGCTGGAATTCGAGTGCGCCAACCTGGGCTTTATTCCGCTGAGCCACTACCAGGATCAGGACTTCGCCGTATTCTTCTCGGCCAATTCCACGCAGAAGCCCAAGATTTACGACGATCCGGACGCTACTGCTAACAGCCGCATCAACTCGCGCTTACCCTACATCTTCCTGGCCTCGCGCATCTCGCACTATCTGAAGGTGCTGCAGCGCGAGAATATCGGTGCGACCAAGGATAAGACCGTCATCGAAGACGAGCTGAACAACTGGCTCAACAGCCTTGTCACGGAAATGCCCAACCCGACGCCCAAGCAGGTGGCCAAGTATCCACTACGTGCCGCCCAGGTGAAGGTGCATGATGTGGAGGACAACCCCGGCTTCTTCCGGGTCGAAACGATGATTATGCCTCATTTCCAGATCGAAGGAATGGATATCAATCTGTCCCTCGTTGGAAAACTACCCAAGGAATAGTGAAGTGCCCCGGCCCTTTGTGTAGGTGCTCCCATGTGAGGAGGACATGCAGGCCATTGCATGCAGAAGACACCGGATTCTCCGGTATAACGCTCATTCAAACGCAATGGAGGATTTATTATGGCAACACCCGGCTATGCTGAGTTTCTTGACGACCAGGGTAACCTGATTGAAGGTGGTGTACAGATCGCCGGCCGCGAAGGCTGGTCTGAGATTATGGAGTTCGAGCATGGGATGGACATTCCCACAGATCCGCACACTGGCAAACTTACCGGTGTTCGGCAGCACGGCGAGTTGACGCTCGTAAAGGAATATGATTCGGCTTCACCATTACTCTACCGCGCCTGCTGCGTCGGACAGACGCTAAGTGAGGTTAACATCCACTGGTATCAGATTGACGACACCGGGACGGAGGTCGAGTACTTCCGGCATACGCTTGAGCAGGCCAAGGTGGCCGCAGTGAAGTCGTTTATGCACAACACGAAGGATCCGCGATACGAGCGGATGACCCATCTTGAAAAAGTATCGCTCGTCTACGGCCAGATCACGTGGCTCTATGTCGATGGGTCGCTTGAGTACACCGACTCGTGGGTGGAGGAGCGATAGATTAATGCTGCCTGAAGCGGGGCTGGCTGTTAGCTACTGCTCGGTAGCCGCTGAGGTGCGATGGCACCAGCTTAACGGTACACCGCAGAAGGAGTGGATGACACTATGGAGGCCGGATTATATGACGTGCTGCGGGGGTGCTTTCATGACGGCACCAAGCTGAGCGAGACGCCCGAATCGTCATGGCGCATGCAGAGCGTGCTGTCCAATTTGACACACCTGTTCAACACGCGCCAGGGTGCGATTGCGCACCTGCCGGAGTACGGGTTGCCCGATCCATCAATCGTGTATCGCGACTCTCCCGACGCCATCCATGTGTTGCAGCAGTCGGTCCGGCGAGCAATAGAACGGTTTGAGCCACGGCTTCAGCGGGTACGTGTCCGGCATGTCGATCGCGAAGATGACGTGCTGCGGTTAACATTCGTGATATCGGCTCGCCTCGCCAGCGGACAACGCGTAAAATTGCAAACCACCTTCGCCTCCGACGACCTCGTGCAGGTAAGCCCCTGGATGCGATAAGCCGCTGAATGCTGCACCACCCTCGGGCGCAAGGCCCCAACAGCGCTTCGAAATACGAACACTGCCAGCTTTTTTCTCCTCTCGCGGCGCTACTACCGCCTGACTTCCACATCGTCAACCGAGCTTTATGACGCGTAAGTACTTCGAAGAGGAGATGCGGTACCTGCACGAGGCAGGGAAGGTGTTTGCCGAGACGTATCCGGAGCAAGCGCGCTACCTGAACATTGAGAGCATCTCGGATCGGGATCCCTACGTGGAGCGGCTTTTTGAGGGGTTCGCCTTCCTGGCCGGCAAGGTTCATGAGCGCCTGGATGATGAGCTGCCGGAGTATGCTGAGAGCCTGCTACACCTTATCGATCCCGATTTTCTGCGGCCCGTACCCGCCATGTCACTCGTGGAGTTTTCGCCCGAGCCCGGCGCGCTTCAATCGGCAGCCACGCTTCCTCGCGGAACTGAACTCGTGTCGGATGCGGTCGGCGAGGATGAGATTGCATGCCGCTTCCAGACGTCTGCTCCAGCAACCGTTCGGCCCATAAGGCTCGAAAACGCGAAGCTACACTGGTTATCGGATGGGACCTCAAAGGTTACCATTCATCTTGCGCTGGAGGATGCGCTGCCGCTCTCGGAGCTTCAACTGGATGAGCTGCGCCTCTATTTTTATGCTGAGCCGCGCCAGGCAGCGCGCATGTACCTCCACTTCACGCAACATGTCAGAAGCGTGACGGCACGCGCTGAAGGTACCGGAGAGCAGAGCCAGGGTCAGGAGCATAATCTCGGACAAGACGCCATCGCACCGGGCGGTTTTCGTAGAGACGAAAGACTTTTGCCCCGCAGCAAGCGCGCGTTCAGCGGGTTTCGGCTGTTGCAGGAGTACCTCTGCTTCCGTCAGAAATTCTGGTGCGTGGACGTCAAAGGCCTCGACCGATTGGAGCAGAGGGCGGACGAGGCTGATGCGATTACGCTCATTATTTATTTCGACAAAGCCTACCCGGAGGAGCATCGGTTTTCGAAGGAGAACGTCCGCTTGCATTGCGTCCCGGTTATCAACCTCTTTGAACAGGATGCCGACCCGATCCGCGTTGATCATGAGCGGTCGGAGTATCAGCTTCTCGCCGGAAGTCAGTCTCGCCACAGCTACGAGGTGTATGATGTGCAGAAGGTGGTTGGGCGCGAAGCCCGCACGGGGAAGACCCGTGTTTATCAGCCACTGTATGGCTCAGGGAGCCGCCAGAACGGTAGCCAACGCCGATATTCTCTGTCGCAGCGAATCGGCCCGTCGGGTCGCTTCGAAACCTACATCCGGTTAAACCACGCCGGCGCTGATGGTGATATCGCCCGCGAGACCGTCTCGGTTGATTTGCGATGCACCAACGGCACGCTGCCTCGCGAATATCTCCAGGAGCATAGCATCCATGAGTTCGGGTCATCCGTGCCTTATGAAGTGCAACCGGATAATTTGCTCCAACCAACCTTGATCCTCTACCCCCCGCATCACCGGCACGACGACCTTGTCTGGCAGTTCATCGCGCACCGCTCGCTGAATTACCGGACGGTAGCGGACAGAGAGGTACTGGTAGGACTGCTGGAGCTGTACGACTGGTCGAAGAGCACGGGCAACCGGCGCCGGCGCGAGGGCATCCGTAATGTGACGTGGCGGCCTAAAGAGGTGCTGGATCGCGGCGCGATTAAGCGCGGCGCAGAGGTTGTCGTGGAGATTGAAGACGACCACTTCATGGGCGAGGGCGATGTGTGCGTCTTCGGGGAAGTACTCAGTCGCTTTCTTTCCCTCTACGCCACTATCAATTCGTTTGTACACCTAACCATCGAAATGACCCCCTCAGGAACAACCTATCAATGGACCCCAGCGAACGGACAGCGACATCTCGTGTGACCGAGGGCTCCCGGGAGGCCCCTCACTCGCGTGGCGATACCCGCGAGAACGAGGTCTACCGCCGCCTTTTTGAGGAAGGATATCGGTTCGATTTCTTCCAGGCGATTCGTCTGCTGGAGCAATACGCTGAGGATGCAACTGCCCCCGGTGAAGTCACGGATATTCGTGAAGAGCGCGTTCGTCTGCGGCCACACGAAGGACTGGTGTTTCCGGCGGCCGATGTGCGCCGGGTATCGCCACCCACGGCGGACGGGACAGCCGCCGAGGTAACGAGCACCTTCCTGGGGTTGTACGGGATCGACTCCCCGCTACCGTACTATCTCTACGAGGATCTGGACTCAGACGAGGAGGATGTGCTGCCTCTTCGTGACTTCCTGGACATTTTCAATCATCGGCTCTATGCGTTTTTCTACCGGGCCTGGAGAAAGCACCGGCCCGGCATCTTTGGAAAACCTGGCCGGACTGATGAGCATGGCCGCCGCGCCCTTTCTATTGCCGGGTTGCCGCTGAGCATCGCGTCCGATGCGGCCAAGATAGATGACTTGCTCGCCGTTGCCGGTCACCTGGCCTCTCCCATACGCAATGCGCAGGGGCTGCGCCGTTTGCTCCGGGAAGTGTTTGATGAGCTACCGGTGCGCATCATCGAAAACATCAAGCGGTGGGTTTCCCTCCCATATCGGCCACGCATGGGCAGGCCTGAGAATGGAAACGGGTTGTTGCTCGGGCGCACCACCACCATAGGCGAGCGCGTGCTCGACGTCGCAGGCATGTTTCGGATCGAAATCGGACCGATGTCGCTCGAGCAGTTTAAGTCGTTCCTTCCGCGAGAAGCCTCCGCCCGGCTCCTTGATGAAATCGTACGCCTGTACGCTCCGGATCACCTTCACTACGATGTGCGCCTCCTTCTCCACGCCGATGAAATCCCCAGCTGCTCGCTCGGCGACGGTGGGGTGCGACTCGGTATGAATTCCTGGCTGGGCCAACCCGAAAGCGATGTAACTGGACGAGTGGTAACCTATGCATCCACGCACTACCTGTAATCCCCCTGGACCTTGCATGTAAGACCATGATTACCCGCGATCTGAAAAAGCTACTCGAAAAGCTGAACGACCACTCAACCCGTGCGCTTGAGGCGGCGGTGGGCTTCTCCATCAACAGGGGGCACTACGAGGTGACGATAGAGCATGTGGTGCTTAAGTTGCTGGACAATGGCGATGGCGATCTGCCTTTAATATTCGACCACTTTGGCGTTGACGCGGGACGCGTGGCCAACGCCCTTCAGCGTCATCTTGAGGGGTTCCGTACAGGAAATACAGGGCGCCCGGCCTTCTCCTCCCGCATGCTCGACCACATCGAGGCTGCCTGGGTGGTAGCCTCTGTGCATCATGGATTTTCTGAGATTCGCTCCGGCACCCTGCTGGAGGCACTGCTTGAGAGTGATGATTTCCAGACGCTCTCCTATGCCGAAGCGTTTGCGGGTATCAAGCGAGACGACCTCCGGGACAACTTCATGGACATTGTCGCGGGCTCAGCGGAGGAGTCGTGGCAGCGCCCCGGCATCGCCTCTGACGGACGGGCGGGCGAGCGAGGCGGAGAGGCGCTTGGTCAATTTACGACCAACCTGACGCAGGAAGCGCGGGAGGGACGAATCGACACGATCTCCGGGCGAGACAAAGAGATTCGCCAGATGATCGACATCTTGAGTCGCCGTCGCAAAAATAATCCAATACTGGTGGGCGAGGCAGGCGTCGGGAAGTCCGCCGTTGTGGAGGGTATGGCACTTCGAGTGGCAGAGGGTGACGTGCCGGATAGCCTCAAAGAGGTGGAGATTGTTGGCCTTGATATGGGATTGCTGCAGGCAGGCGCGAGCGTAAAAGGCGAGTTTGAGGAGCGGCTCAAGTCCGTGATACAAGAGGTGAAGGAAGCGTCAAAGCCAACCGTCTTGTTCATCGACGAAGCGCACACGCTCATTGGCGCAGGCGGACAGGCAGGCACAGGGGACGCGGCGAACCTCCTGAAGCCCGCGCTCGCACGCGGCGAACTCCGGACGATCGCTGCTACGACGTGGTCTGAATACAAAAAGTATATCGAGAAAGACCCGGCGCTGGAACGGCGTTTTCAGATGGTCAAGATTGATGAGCCGTCGGTCGATAACGCGGCAATCATGCTGCGCGGCATCAAGGCCAAGTATGAGGAGCATCATGGGCTGGCCATCACCGATGAAGCGGTACGTGCCGCTGCCGAATTATCGGCCCGGTATATCGCCGGGCGGCAGCTACCTGACAAGGCCGTAGACCTGCTCGACACCGCCGCTGCACGCGTCAAGATGGCGCGCACGTCCACACCCGCAGTCATCGACGATCTGGAGCGCCGCCTCCTTTATCTCGATCGAGAGATTGAAGCGCTGGAACGGGACGTCTCGACAGGTATCCGCCCGAACGACGGTACGCTTAAGGAGCGCTCCAGCGAACACGCCCGGGTGAGTGAGCGGCTTGAGGAACTGCGCGAGCGCTGGATTGCCGAGTTGGATCTGGTGGCGAAGATAGAGGCTATCCGGGAGCAGCTTCAGGGTGAAGAGACGGTATCCGCCGCAGTGGCGGATACCGATCCGCCTGCATCGAACGGGGAAAGCGGCGCGGAGGCCTCCGAAGAAACTGCTGCCGGCAACCCCGACCGCACCGCATTACTTGATGAGCTGGCTTCCCTTCAGGATGAACTTGAGGAACTCCGCGGCGAGGATGGTCCACTCGTACCGGGTCAGGTAGACAGCACCGTGGCGGCGGCCGTCGTTTCGGACTGGACCGGCATTCCGGCCGGCGCGATGGAGCGCGATGAAGCCACCCTCCTTCTCGAACTCGAAGATCGGCTCACAGAATCCATCTTGGGGCAGGACGAGGTGATCCACGAAATTGCCGATTCTATCCGCACAGCAAAGTCGGGCATGGGCAATCCGGATGCGCCCATGGGGGTATTTCTTTTCGTCGGTCCAAGCGGTGTGGGGAAAACCGAGTGTGCGCGCACGCTCGCCACGTTACTCTTTGGCGGTGAGCGATTTCTCACCACCATCAACATGTCCGAGTACCAGGAGAAGCACACCGTATCGCAGCTGAAAGGCTCGCCTCCGGGATACGTTGGATATGGAGAGGGTGGTATCCTCACCGAAGCCGTGCGCAGGCAGCCCTACTCCGTCGTACTCCTTGATGAAGTGGAGAAAGCCCACCGCGATGTGATGAATCTGTTCTATCAGGTCTTCGACAAGGGCTTTATGCGGGATGGTGAAGGGCGGGAGGTCAGCTTCAAGAATACCATCATCATGATGACCTCCAACCTGGCGTCAGACACCATCTCATACGTTTGCACCGAAGATGAGCGGCCCGCGCCCGATGCAATCCGCAACGCCATACACGATACGCTCGCAGAGCACTTCCAGCCGGCCCTGCTTGGCCGCATGAAGGTGGTGCCCTTCTACCCGCTCATGCAGGAGCCGATGGAGGGCATCACGCAGATCAAGCTCCGCCGCATCGACGAACGCCTGCGCGATGCGCACGATATCCGGTTCACGTTTGAGGACGAGGTGGTCGAGCGTATCGCAGAGCGCTGCACGCAGACGGATACAGGTGCCCGCAATATCGACTTTATCATCGATCGTGACGTCCTGCCCTCCGCTTCTCGGAGACTGATCGCCCGGATGGCTGATGAACGAATGCCGTCTGAGCTGCAACTTGGCATGGACGAGCAGGGGCACTTCAAGTACACGTTTTTAGACTGAGTTTGCCGCACTCTCGCCCACCTTATCTACCCTGAACGCAGAGATTCCGGCCAGCGCGAGTTGCCGTTTGCGAACATCACCAACACCACACGGCCATGAGTATCCCGTTTCGCTTCAACATTCTGGACGATAGCATCGAGTTTGACCTATTCGACTTTGTCGGACGCGAGGGGCTCTCTCAGCTCTTCTGTTTCGATGTAGGCGTCTCCACAACGGAACCGGTTGATCTCGACAATATTGTGGGAGAGATGGCGGGGCTCAACGTCCGGCAGCAGCGCAAGCGCGAGGAAAATGGCAGCACGACCTCCGAGGTGCTGGAGCGGACCTATTACGGTATCATAAGCGAAGCGCAGGTGGGCGGCCGCTATCGGATGGCCGAGGGAGACCTGCTCGAGTTCTACCGTTTTCGCCTCGTTCCGCGATTCTGGCAACTCACGCTGGGACAGCGTAGCCGTGTCTTTCGGCAGAAGACCGTGGGCGAAATTATCGGACAGGTGCTCGAAGACAACGACCTGTTCTCGGGCGATTTCGAGATAGACCTGGAGGGCTTTTACGAGAAGCGCCAATATTGCGTGCAGTACCAGGAAAGCGATTTTGCATTCATCAGCCGGCTGATGGAGTACGAGGGCATCTACTACTACTTCCTCATGGATGAGGGAGACCAGCGGGATGTGCTTGTGATTACCGATGTTAACCCCGGCGAGCAGGCCCTCAGCCCGAGTGCGATTGTAAGTGAACTACTTGGTATAGGGCGAGCCGGTGAGGACACCGAGATTGAAGAGGTGGAGTATAATACCGGTGCAGGTCTCGGCGAGAATCCCGCCATCAGCCGTATCACGGCGAAGAGAACGCTCGTGCCCGCGCAGGTGACGATGTGGGATGATGACATCGAGGATTTCGTCACGCCCGACTCGGAGGCAGCGGGTGTTGACGTCTCGGGCAACACGGTGAATGGAGCCTATGAGGAGTACGGCGATCTTCTGCAGGAGGAACGGCAGGCCAACAAGAGCAAGCTCGACGGTGACGCCAGCGACAAAAGCGATCGGGAAGATCGTTTAAAGCAGCTCGCTCGCCGCCGAAGCGAAGAGATTGTGGCCAATCAGGCAAAGGTGTTTCGCGGTAGAAGTACGGATCCCCGCTTTTTTGCTGCAGGTGTGGTGGAGCCGTTTTTGTGGGATCAGGGCGGTCCTATTGGGCCTCCTGAGTTGCCCGGTGGCGAAGACCGGTTCCTGCTTACTACGCTGGTACATGCAGGAGCACAACGTGCGCGCCATGTGGCAGATCTGGACACGCAAGAGACGCTGCTTGACCCCTATCCGGAAGATACGGAGGCGCTTCATCGGTATGTTGTGGGGCTGGAAGAGCCAGCCTACGTCAATGAGTTTGCCTGCATCCCTGAGCGCATCGCCTACCGACCTCCGCGACAGACGCCCGTTCCTCGGATCCCTGGCGTGCTTACCGCGCAAATCGAAAAACAGGGCGGCGGTGATCGTGTGGTGGACGACGAGGGCCGGTACAAAGTGAAGATGCATTTCGATCAGGAAGATCACGAGGACGGGTCCTCACGGCCCATCCGCATGGCCCAGCCCTACTCGGGGGCGGAATATGGTATGCACTTTCCCAACAAGAACGACTCCGAGGCGGTCGTCTCCTTTATCGACGGCGATGTAAATCGCCCGGTAATGCTCTCCACCGTACCCAACCCCAAGACCCACGCGCCGGCGCCGCTGGAAATCAACAACTTCGTCACTACAGAGCAGACCAACCTCATCCGCACGGTTCAGAATAATCAGTTTATCCTCGAAGATCACGAGAGTAAGCTCGGCGTGCGCATCTACACCCCGCAGTATGAGAGCATTATTCAGCTGGGCTCCCCGGAGCTGCAGGTAGAGCCGTACGCGTTGATCGGGGGCGTTAGCATCGGTACCAACAATACGGTAGAGCTTTTCGGGAAGAAGGGGGTCGTGATTAATGCGGGTGAGGAATTTGTGCCCGACCTCGATGCGTTTCAGGCGGCCGTGGAAGCGGTAGAGGAGATGATAGAGGAGGTGGTGGAGAAAGCCACCGAGGGAGAAAAGTCAGCACTCGATCAGATTAAAGCGAAGCTTGGAGAACTGAAGGAAGCTGCCATCGATGCTGTGGCCGGTAAACTTGCTGGTGAATTGGGCGACTGGGAAGAGGGAATCGAAGATCCGCAGGTAGTGATCGAAGGTGAATCCGGTATTGTCTTTCACTCGGAAGAGGCTGGTATTACGTCACACACGAAGGCAGGCTACACCTTCTACACGCAGGAGGGCGGTGTTGACTTTGGTGCAAAGAGTGGTATCAAGTTCGCCACTGATGAGGGAGGGGTGAGCATGTATGTCAAAGAAGGTGGGATCTCTGGTAGTGCGTTCAAGGGGGATATCTCTCTGACCGCGCAGGAAAACAACATTAACCTGAAGGCAAGGAAAAAGAACATAAGCCTTGACGCCGAGAAGGAAGATGTTACAGTTGAGGCTAAAAAGAATGTAAAGCTGACTGGCAAGAATGAAAATGTAAGCCTAACAGCCAAAACCAAAGACGTCAAGTTATCGGCTGAAAAAAAGGACATAGAGGGTGTGGCTAAAAAGAATGTGTCATTTAAGGCTGAAGATGAGAATATTAGTCTTGAGGCTGCAGAGAAAATTGTATTAACATGTGGACAATCCAAGATAGAGCTTCGAAAAAATGGAACGATTCAGATCCATGGGAAAAACATTGATATCAAGGGTAATCAGAAGGTAGATGTTGATGGTAAGCAACATGTATCACTTAAGAGCGCTAAAGACATTAAGATCGAGGCTAAGGTTGGGGTGAAGATTGATGGGACCAAGGTAAATTCCAAGGCCAAGGTGATGAATAAGACCGAAGGCAACCTGGTCAATTCAGACGCAAGTGCGGCCAGTATTCTTAAGGGCGGTATCGTCAAAATCAACTAAGCGCATTGCGCGGCTATTTCATGGCAAAACCAGCAGCTGTAGTTTCAAAGAACAATGTTCACGGCCCACCTCTCATAGGAGCAGGTTGCCCGACGGTACTGATAGGCAATTTGCCCGCTTGGCGTGTCAGTGACCAGCACACGTGTCCCATGTTGAACAGCCCTCCACCATCCGGGCCTGGTACGCCGCATGGGCCGGGAGTCACGGCACCCTCGGGAGCGCCGACGGTCTTTATTGGGGGAATGCCTGCTGCCGTGTTGTCGGACAAGACCATCGAGCCAGGTGCCGTAGTCCCGCCGTTGGTACAGAATGTTACGATAGTGGGGGAGTTTACTGTGCTAATCGGATAGGGATTTTCACGTAGCGGTTATCGAAAACCGTTGCTTTCGCTCTGGACCTTCAACGTTATGTCTATTCGTGCTGACGTCGCATCTGGTAAGACAGGCGAATACGCCGTTGATTTGCGGTTACCTGGGTACATTCCTTTAGAGCTTGCCAGAACGTACGCGAGCGATGTGGAGCAGGGCGAATATTACGGTCCCGGCTGGCGATTCAATCTGAACATCTCGCTTCACCTTGGAAATGACCGGCTCGTATTTAGCTCAGGAGGTGAAGAGGAGATCGTTTTCACACCCATTGATGTGAAGGTGCAGGCATGGCATCAGGATTCGGGACTCATCCTACAGCATCATCCAGATGTCTATGTGGCGTTCTTTTCTCCGGCTTTGCAGCTGGTCTTTCCTAAGCAAAACGCCTATCGGGGCACGATAGCCTTAGATCGAATTGAAGATCTAAATGGTAATCATATTCAGTTTGCCTATCGACAGGGGCGAATCGTTACGATAGCAGACACCGTGGGTCGCAAAATCACACTGGGATACACGGGCAATACTATTTCATCGCTCGACGTCACTGGGCAGACCGGACAGAAGCCGGTACGTGCTCGTGCGTTTGAGTATGACTACCAGGGGCGTCTGATAGCTGTTCACGACCAGTTGAATAGAACTATACATTACGACTACAAGAAGCATTATGTCGTTGCTCGACGGGATCGCGCAGGCGCTGTGCGATATGCTCAGTACGATGCTGATGGACGTTGTCGAATGCTCTGGGACGAGCATGGTAGCGAAGCCGTTCGCATCGATTTCGACGACCTCCGTCAGCGGACCCGCTTGACCAAAATCGATGGGTCGACGCAGATTTACCAGCACGTGTACAGCAGGCTGATACTAAACATGACGGATCCGCACGCTGATCAGCGGGCCTTCTATTATGACGAACAGGAAAACATCATTGGTTTTACAAATCGGTTTGGGTCAATCGTGACCGTCCAGAAGGAAGAGGATGATGTCCTCAATCAGGTCGACGGAGAGGAGCGTCTCGCTTTGGTAGCATACAATGAAGAAGGTTTCGCTGGACGAGTAGAAGACGCCTACGAAAACACGTTCATCCTGGCCTACGACGCGGAATCCAATCTCGTCGAGATAACGGACCCTGAAGGGCAAGCGTGGCACATCTCTCGCGACGGACGCGGGCGGGTTACACATCTCCAGACGCCCGAAGGCCGTAACGTTCAGCGCCTGCAGCATGAAGGGTCGGATGTTCTGGAGGATGATCTTGGACTTGTCTGGAAGCGCCAGCGCGACCTCTTCGGGAGGCTATGCGCGATCAGTGATGCTGCTGGACGGAAGATCACGCTTGAAAGAGATGCAGCGGGGCACGTCAAGAAGCTCCAGATAGGAGACGCGTACACAGCTGAATTCTCTTACAACCCGGCCGGAAGGCTTACGACATTTGCAGATTCTGAGGGAAGGCAGTCACAGAGACGCTACGATTCGGCCATGCGCCTGGTTGACTGGCGACTCACTGATGGCACGCAACGACGTTTCACGTACGACGCAGCTAATCGCCTCGCCGCGATAGTAAAGGGTCGCAAAGGATCGACGGAAATGAGCTACGATCAGGCTGGTCGTCTGGTCGAAATTGGTTTTGCCGATGGCAGTCACAGAGCGTACCGGTACACAGATGATGCGGTGATTGTCGAAAATGATTCTAATGCTAAGACGCGCAACTACAACCCACTGGGAGAACTCACCCATGTGGCAGGGACGAATGGGTCGGAGACCGACGTGTCGTTTGGCCCCACTGGTGAACTGATCAGTTTTGAATCTGAGGGTACAGAGCATTTCTTTACGTACGACACGCTGGGCCGTGTAGCGGAATGGGATTTAAATGGCGCCACCGTAGGCTTCGGGTACGACGCGGACGGATGTGTGCGGTCGGTAGACTCCGAGCGGGGAAGCTGGAGCTTGACAGCAGATGAGCGTGGCCGGCCCATGCGGATTGTCAGCGAGGAGGCGATGTCCACGGTGGACCTATCGTATGATGCAACCAGCCGCTTGCAGACGCTTGCGGTGGCCGGCAGCACTATCGCTCGGATTTCGTATGATGACCTTGACCGCGTCACGCGAATCGACCTACCGGCCGAGGGACAATCCGTCGATATTGCAACCGGATCGGGGGAAGAGTCCCAACTCATCGACGTTTCGATTCCTGCTCAGGGGGATGCAGATTCAGCGGCTTCGTTCGCACTTTTCGCAGGTCCAAATGGAATTTCCGTGGGTATCCGGGTGGATGGTCGGGTGATTCCGTTCTGGATTCAGGGGACGCTACTTCGCTCGACCAATCTGTCGTTGCAGCAGGCGATCATCGTGTCGGCTATTCGCGGGATGGAGAGCCTGGTTTCTACTCAGGAAAGTCTGGATCGCGCACTTCTCGAGCGCTGGGCAAGTCCAGGCCCGCGAGAACTGTGGTTCACGTCAATTCCTGATCTGCCCGACACACCACCGTGGAATTTCTTCCACTGTTTCTTTCTTCACCCTGGATTTCTTCATCGCCACCGCCTTGGCATCGTTCCCCATCTTTTCGAGGCAGGGCGCTCTAACTATTGCGTCGGACCGAGCAGTCTGGTGACGGGCTCGCATGATCCAAGCGGTCTTAATCCGGTGTCGTGGCAGGAGCGGTCGCTGAGCCGACGTCTTGGGCTGCAGTCCCCGCTTTTCGCGCCCGGGCGCATCGATCCAGAAGAAGCTGTAAAGCTGTTTTCCTCGTCGGCCGCGCATCAACCGTAACTCGTGATGAATCCGGAGCAAGATAACAAGACCGATCTGCCCGAGCTTCGGCCGGAGGCCTCGTTGCAGGGGGCTGACTTGGCGGGCGAAGAACTGGAAGACGTGGACCTTCGCGGCGCGGATCTGCGCGAGGCTCGCTTCGAGGGTGCCCTGCTGGTGGGCGTAGATCTGACCGGTGCGGACCTCTCCGGTGCTCATTTTGCTGGCGCACGCCTTCAAGATTGCTTGCTGGAGGATGCCGAACTCTCAGAAGCCGTTTTCACCGGGGCGTGCCTCGAGTCCTGTCTACTCGAAGGCGCGAAGATGGGCGGGGCCATGCTCGATAGAGTAGAGATAGTAGAATCGGATCTATCAGGCGTTCAACTGGAGGGTGCGTCCCTTCAGGAAGGCCGTCTCATCTCCAGCCTTTTTAATGAAGCAGTGCTGGTTCAGGCCAACCTGAGGGGTGCGAGGATCTACCAAAGCAGTTTCGCCAGGGCCAACCTGAGTGGATGCAATTTTGCCGAAGCTACTGGAGAGTTGGCGTCTTTCGAGGAAGCGCGAATGGTTAAGGTCGACTTCTCTGAAGCTGATCTCCGTACCTGCCTCTTTAAACACGCAACCGTAATTGAAGCGACATGTCGGGAGACAATCCTCTCCGGTAGTATTTTCGATCACGCATGCCTTGCGGGTTCCGCGTTTGAGGAGGCGCAGCTTGTGCGCATTCACGCACTGCGCGCTGACTTTTCGGCTTGCCGATTCATCAATACCCGATGCGTTGAAAGCACGTTCGCGCGAGCGTCACTTCACCAGGCAGCTTTTCTCGAAGCGGTTCTCGACTACGCCAATTTTGAGTTTGCGGACCTTCGTGGAGCGAGGCTATCAAAGACCCAAGCGCAACAGGCGAACTTTGTAGGGGTGGATTTGACGGGTGCGCAGGCAGGCGAGTGCTTGTTCTTTGGCGCAGATTTCTGGTGGGCGGAAACAGACGGTTTCGAGGTTCGGGAATCTGACATGAAGCACGCGCGCATGCCCGAGGCGACCCGGGTAAAAACTGCACCTCGGGCGCGTCCGCCCACGGTAACGCCTAAACCATTATATCGGAAGGCGGCCACACCCGAGAAGCGAGCCCGCCACAAAGCCGACGCGCTGCAGAAGTAGTCACCCTCGAAGGGTAGCCACTATGATAATCCGGAATGAGACAGATTTTGAGGTCGCGACGACCTTTGGTACGGGCCAGGATAATCAGCCATGCATTGCATTCATCGTGAAGGCCACTTTTCGATTGCCTCAACAAATCGGTGAGACGCCCACGCTTGCCGGGCAGCAATTGCCCATTGCTGCCGCCGCCGAGTACTTTGACGGCGACAGCTCGGGGAGTGTGTCTATGGAGAGTGACATGGTTACGTTTAAGCCGTACGCTGACATCGTGGTGTCGGGAACGGCGTATGCTCCGGGAGGCCGCCCATCATCCAGCGTGGACGTGCTTGTTCGCGTCGGTCAAAAGCGAAAGGTGCTTCGGATTTTCGGAGATCGTCAGTGGATCTTCCCCAGCCGGATGGTGATGAAGCCGGTCATGAGTGATCCAGATCCGTTCACCGAAATGCCAATAATCTACGAGCGGGCATTTGGCGGGATTGACGGAGATGCCGGAAAGCATTGCACGCAGAATCTGATAGGACGGGGCTATCTGGGAAAGAAGACGAAAGAGTCGGTGCATGAGACAAGGCTCCCGAATGTTGAGGATCCCACCCGGCTCATAAGCTCCTGGAAAGACAAGCCGATGCCGGCGGGCCTTGGATTCTACGGGCGGGCGTGGCAGCCAAGGGCGGCGCTTGCTGGGTCCGAGGAAGGCTTCGATAACGCGCATCCGTTTTTCGGTACGGCCGAAGATTTCAATCCGGCTTTTAACAACGGCGCACACCCCGACCTTCAGGTTGCACACTATCTTTCCGGCGATGAAGAGGTTGAATTGATCAACCTGACGCCTGATCGGAAACGCCGCTTTCAGTTACCGGGCATCCGGCCTGCGCTAACCATCGAGCGTTACAATGAGCCTCCGGACATTGAGGACCCCGATGTACTTGAGGCAATCGCAGCGGTAATGAATGAAGATGCTCCAGCCGACTTGGAGGGCGCGGTGCAGCCTCAGTACTCGCTCGAGATGGACCAGCAGGACGTTGCGATGCATCTGGACACCCTGGTTTTTCTTGCGGACGACGACCTGTTCTACATGGTCTGGCGCGGGCAATTGCCGGTCGGTCCCGTAATTACGGAAGACGACATGGTAGACGCGTTTCTCCGCCTTGCTAAAGTTCATGTGCATCTCGAGTAGTTCGCGGCGTTCTGCGTTGACTTAACGACACCAGGTGGCAACAATCTAATTCCGCGGTGAAAAAGACATTTTTAGGGGCAAGTTGGCTCTTTTCGTCCGGAAAGTTGCCTAAGAGACGCATTTGTACATGCTCCCTTTAACGCAAAAACCCATACCCGCATCGACGGGCTGGCCCAAAGCCGCCATGGCTGATTTGATCATTTGAAAGACGCTATCTATTTTAACAAACGGTGAAGGCCCTGCGGGAAGGCCTGACGTAGATGGACGCGTGGTTAATGATCCGATCAGTGAGTGCGGGTGGCTTTGTGCCTTCCCAGAAGCGTAGCAATGCTGGTTCACGATCAATAGACGGTAGGTGGAGATCCATGGCTGACGACGCGCACCGAAATGTTGGTACTCGCATAACCTCTGATCCGGAGCGTACGGAGATTGACAAGCCGTATGCTTCAAAGGATCAGGCGGTGGACATGCCGTTCAGGCTTCTCTACGTCGGTAATCTCTGCCCCGAACGCTCTGCTCCGGACTGGAAAGACGGATCTGAAGTTTTGTCTGTGGATTCGCAGGGTTTTGCTAAGTGCATGCAAGAGATTGCGCCGCGGCTCAACATCGACATTCCCAACCGGCTCGGCGAGCAGCCAAGAATACTGGAGATCGAGCTCGCGTTTTCATCTTTGGATGCCTTTGAGCCAGTAGCCATCGCCCGGCAAATTGACATCCTGGCCCCGCTTCTTGACGTGCGAGATAATTTGGAAGGCGTGGTACAGGGCAGGGCGTCGGTTGAGGAGCTCGGGAAGCAGCTGCGCGATCAATTTGGCGATACGCTCTGGGGGCAGGCCCTCATCGAAGCGCTTGAGTCCGACGCAGAAGCGAAGGCAGAGGAGGCCGCCGATAAAACCAGTACCCTCGACCGGCTTCTGGGTATGGTGGATATGGGCGAGAACGGAAAGAATACCGCGCGTCCAAAGGGGGAGGCCGAAGAACTTGCGGACCGCATCACTGATGCGCTGCTCGGCCCTTCGCAGCAGCCCACGCGCAAACGACCCGGCACGCCGGTAAAGCAGGCACTCGCCGACCTTGACCTGATCCTCGGGCGGCAACTAAATGAGATTCTAAATCATCCATCGGTCAGGGACCTGGAGTCCTCCTGGAGGGGGCTTAAAATGCTGGTCGATCGCCTCAACTTTCGAGAGAACGTATATCTGGAGGTGCTGCCGGCTACGAAATCGCAGCTTAACGAAGCGTTGCACTACCAGGTCGTGTTGCCGGAGCACGAGCGAGGAGGGTCTGGCCCGCCTCTTTCGGCTATTGTTGTCGACATGTCGTTCGGGAACGGGAAGCAGGAGGTTGAGCAGCTTGAGGACCTGGCGAAGTCGGGCGCCAGTTTGCAAACGCCCATCGTGACGGATGCGGCGCCGTCGTTTTTTGGTGTCCAGAACCACGAGCGGGTAGCTGGCATCCCACCGCTAAATCAGCTTTTCGAGCAGCCGGAGTATATTGCGTGGCAAAAGCTGCGCGAAGAGCAGGAAGCCTCGCAGCTGGCGCTAACCGTGCCGTCCCTGCTGCTGCGTTATCCGTATGGAGACGAAAATCCTGTAGACGGCATCAATTTCAACGAGGCAGGTGCGCTGTGGGGGAGAGGGTGCCTTGCGGTGGCTGCTGCCATGGCGCAGAGCTACGTGGAGACAGGTTGGCCCACCCACATCCACAAGCGCCGGCTGGAGAATTTTCCCGTGGTGCCGCGGCCACAGGGGCATGCCCCCCTCGGCGCAGTTATTCCAAGCAGCAGGCAGTCAGAATTTGGGAAGGCCGGCTTTACCGTACTCGGGGCACGCACGAACCGGGACACCATCGACGTCGCGCGCGCTCAAACGGTCGCCCGGCCGGAGTCGCACGATGACCTGGTATCACAGACCGAGGCCAAGATTCACGTAACGTTGCCCTGCCAGCTATTTGTCTCGCGCATGGCGCATTTCCTGCTCATGATTCAGGAGGAGTTGGAGCCTGTAGAACGGGCAGAGGAGCTGGTGGCACCGGTGTCCGAGCGCGTCAGAGCGTTTCTGAAGGGCAAGATGGGCGACCCCGTCCCTCGCGACGCCGTATCGGTGGAGCCGGTGAAGCACGCAGAGATCCCGGATCAGTACCTGTATGCCGTCCGGCTGAAAACGCCCAAAAATGTTTTGCCTCGCGAGGTCAGCCTTGTGTTGGGCTTGAGGGCTCCAAAAGTCACCACCGAAAATGGCGAAACGGATTCGGATGGATAAAGCAAACACGGCTTCCAATAGCCTCGGCAGTGATCGATGAAAAGGCGTACCTCATCAAGCTCCGCCCGTCCAAGCGCCCTGCTGGTGACGTTCAAGTCCCCGAAAGGCGGCAGGGAGTCACGGCGCATTACCGGCCGGGCGACGGTGGGACGCGGCTCTGACTGTGATATTCAGATAGATGCAGCCCTCGTAAGCCGCGTGCACGCCTCGCTGCAGTATCAGGATGGTTCCTGGTGGGTGATCGACGAGCAGAGCACGAACGGCGTCTACGCCGACGGAAAGAAGCGGCCCCGCGTAGAGGTGGTCGGGACGGTAGAGGTGCACCTGGGGAAGAGCGGGCCCGTCATTACGCTCCAACTGGAAAATGAAGCTTCACCTGCCAAAGGTCGCCCGCCGCAACAGGCAACTGACGCGCGAAAATTGAGTGATCACAAGCGTAGTCGACCAAGTCACGATCCGCCGAAGACCAGTACCGAACAACCCTCAACCACTCCGGACAGGCCGTCACCGGTTGAGGGCCCAGGCAGTGATGGTAGTGAAAATCGAGCAAGCGGCCAGCGTCGTGGACCTGAGAGTCGGGCGTCTGCTGATGACCGCGAAGATGATCCAGATGTCAGCGCTGAACAAGAAAGTCGCGCACAGAGATCTCCAGATACAGGCAGGCACGCGACAGGAAAGTCCTCTACGTCCTCGAAAGCGTCCGATCGTAGGTCGTCCGAGAAGCCCGGGCGTCCTGCAGGTGGGTTGAAGCCGCTGGAGCACAAGCCCACCACTTCGCACTTCCGCAGGAAATACTTTTCGGAGGAAGGTGGGGCCGGCGGAGAGCACACCCGCATGATTCGGAAGGCCTATCAGCAAGAGAAGAAGAAGCACACGCGGAAGTATCTGTATGTGTTGGCGGCCGTCGGGGTGGTGCTGCTATTTGTGGCGGCCTATGCCGTTTTTCAGCATGTGCAGAATCAGCGCCTTGAGCAGCGCGCCAGCGAGATTTTCTACGAGATGCGGCAGCAGGATATGCAGCTGGCGCAGATCAGCCTGGCGATAGAAGAAGCAGGCGGGTCTGAGTTTGATGAGCTGCTGGCTCAGATGCAGCAAATGCGCGAGCAGATGGCGAGCAGGTACGAGGGCTACGTCAATGAGCTTGGGGTTCATCGCGGGCTCAACGAGGAAGAGCGCCTGATTTACACGGTAGCGCGTATCTTCAATGAGGGAGAGTTCGAGATGCCTGCCGGGTTCATCCGAAATGTCCAGCAGGAAATAAGAGACTACTGGCTGGCTCAGGGGCGAAGCAGGTTTGCCGGCGCAATTGAGCGAGCAGAGGAAAACGGATACACTCCTTACATCGTCCGGACGATGAAGGAGCACGGACTACCCCCTGAGTTTTTCTATCTTGCACTGCAGGAGAGTAATTTTCAGCTCGACGCTGTTGGCCCGGAGACACGATGGGGCATAGCAAAGGGCATGTGGCAGTTTATCCCGTCAACCGGACGAGCCTACGGGCTGACGATCGGTCCGCGAGAAGACGTCCGCGTCTTCGACGATCAGGATGAGCGGCACGATGTGGAAGCCTCCACGGTAGCAGCCGCACGCTACAAGGCAGAGATCTACAGCACCCTCGCGCAGGCATCCGGGCTTCTGGTCATGGCCTCGTACAACTGGGGAGAAAACCGGATTGTGAGTAGGCTGGATCAACTGTTTGAGGGTATTCCAGAGAACCCACGTGAGCGTAGCTACTGGCGATTCCTGAGTGAATACGAGGACCGGATGCCCGAGGAAACCAAGCAATACGTGATTCGGATTTTCGCTGCTGCCGTGATAGGGCAGAACCCGCGGCACTTCGGCTTTGATTTCGACAACCCACTGACGCCCCATATCGAAGAGGTGGCGGACGAGCGACTAACAACTGCACCCTGATCCTGTGAACTGGTGGCGACGCAAAAAACGAAACAGCCTGCAGGTGGGCGAGCGCTCCGCCGTCGGGCAGGTACGCTCGGAAAATCAGGATGCGTGTGCCCACCTGACGGATGAGCGGGATGCGGGGGTAAATCTCTGCATCGTAGCCGACGGCATGGGCGGACATGACGATGGGCGAGAGGCCAGCACGCTCGCGGTGGAGATCGTGGGCGAGGTATTCTTTGAGATGGCCGGGGAGCCCATTCCAAACAGGCTGCAACGATCACTCGAAGCCGCCAACGTAGCGATCTGGAACCGATCCAATGGCCGCGCCGGCCGGCGCATGGGTACGACCTGCACCACCCTTGCGCTCAATGAATCGGGCGCCTTCATTGCACATGCCGGTGATAGCCGAGCCTATCGCATCACCCGAAAGCGTATGGAGCAACTCACGCAGGACCACACCGTCGTGCAGGAGATGATGCAGGCCGGCATCCTCACAGAAGAGGAGGCGGCCGCGCATCCCAAGCGAAACGCATTAACACGGGCACTCGGGATGGATGATACCATTGAAGTAGATGTCCTCCCGGAGCTTCCTTTGCAGGCGCGCGACCGATATCTGCTCTGTTCGGATGGACTCTTACTCGTAGACGAGCAGGAAATATACCAGATTGTGCGAGAGCACACGCCGCAGGAAGCCTGCGACCAACTCGTAGCACGCGCAAACGAGCGCGGAGGCCACGACAACATTACCGCGATGGTTATCGCTCTTCCGTAGTAAACGAATGAGGTCTTAAGCGAAGCCATGGATAGTTATCAAGATCCTGCCATCGGCAAAGAGGTGGACGGGTACCGTATTTTGGAGGTGCTCGGGCAGGGGGGGATGGGCATCGTCTACAAGGCAGAGGATGTCAACCTCTCCCGCATGGTTGCGCTCAAGATGATCGATCCGGGACTGGCCCGTGATGAAGCCTTTCTGCGTCGATTCCGTGCAGAGGCCCGCGCACTTGCGCGCATCGATAGCCGGCATATCGTTAGCGTCCACGCGCTGCGGGAGACCGATCTGGGCCTCTTTATCGTGATGGAATTTGTGGATGGAGGCACGGTGTCCGATCTGCTGGAGGATGGACCCATGGCGTGGGAGGAGGCGCTTCCTGTCATACTTCAGACGCTCTCAGCACTCGAGGATGCCCACAGCGTGGGCGTATGGCATCGCGACATCAAACCCGGAAACATCCTGATATCGAAGGACGGCAAGGTGAAGGTAACCGACTTCGGTCTGGCCAAGCTCCATCAGGCCGGCGACGGATCGCAAACCGTGACGCAGGGCATTTCGGGTACGCTCTACTACATGTCGCCCGAGCAGGTAAAGGGGGGCGTTGATCTGGATCACCGGACGGACCTCTACTCCGCCGGCATGATGATCTACAAGATGCTGGCGGGTAGGCTTCCATTTGATCGCTCGGCTGGCGACTTTGCCATCATGCGCAAAATTGTAGAGGAGCCCGTACCCCGCCTCGACGGAGCCCGGGACGACCTGCCCCCGGCGCTCGTGGATGCTGTAGAAAAGGCCTTGCGCAAAGATCCCGACGATCGTTTTGCTACGGCCCGAGAGATGCGTCGGACCCTGGAAGGGCTCGCGGAAGCCGGAGCCCCCACACCGGTGCCCGACAGATCACGAGACACGGCAGCAGCGAACACTGGCACAACGAAGCGGGGCTGGCTGATAGCCGTCTCCACCCTGCTGCTCCTGATGATTCCCCTGTCTGTCTATCTTTATCCGGCTGGAGAGAACGGGGACACAGCCTATTCGCTTGCCGAAATTACCACAGATCCCGAGGGTGCCACCGTTATGCTGGACGGAGACGTGGTGGGCGAATCGCCTGTACAAAATCTTCAACTGGAGCGCGATGAAGTAACCGTTCGAGTCCAAAAAGAAGGGTATGCAGCTGTTGACACGGTGGTGCTGTTGCAGGCCGGAAGTCCTGCGCAGCTCAGTCTTACGCTTGCTGAAGAGATGGACACAGGGACCCTCCGCATTACCTCAACACCGGAGGACGCCAACGTTTACGTAAATGGCGAGGCGATTGGAGTAACGCCGTTCGTACATTCAGAGTGGCCATCGGGGATTGCCACAATCCGCCTGGAGAAGGAGGGGTACGAGCACTGGGAGGAGGCAGACGTTGAGATTGCGTCGGGCGAGGCGCAACATGTTGCCGCCAACCTTGAGCCCATCGCCGCGGGGCCCGGCGATACGACCGAAGAACCGGATCCCACGCCCGAACCGGAGCCTGCCACCCTCTTGGCCGAGGTGCATCCCACGGGCACCATTTCGGTAGCGGGGCGGCAGGCTGAGAGCAGTGGCACGTTCCAGCTTCAACCGGATACGCACCAACTCGTCTTCTCCCATCCCGAGCACGGCTCTGTGGATACCACCTTGCAGTTAAGTGAGGCTGAACAGCACAACATCGCCGCGTATTTCGAGCATGAGGTCAATATTAACACCGACGGCCCGTGGGCTTCCATCCGGCTAAACGGCGAGAGCATCGATGCCACTACCCCGCGGCGTCTCAACCTCGGACCCGGCACCCACGTGCTCCACCTTCGGATAGATGGCAGGGACGAGTTCGAGATCGACGGCGGCGTACATCGCATCGAAGTAGCCGGTGAGGAACGCTTCCGACGCGAGTTTACAGGAAACGAGTATACACTTACGCTGGAGCCGGCATTCCAGCCGCACGATCACTTTCTGATTTTCCGAACGCATGAACGATCGCCGTAAAAGGAAAGGTTACAGGAGCGTACGGCGTGATGGACGTGAGGCAGGGCTGCAGGAAATGCCGGAAGCATTCGAGCCCTTCGTGAAAACGGAAGAATGCGTGTCCTACAGGAGGGTGATACTTCGCTTAATAATGTAACAGGATGATGAAACTGGTGCGATGCTGCCATTGATAAAGGGGTACCTATGTGGTTCAAGCATGCAATGTGGAATAGATTTTTTCGACGATTACTGGCGTTTTTCGTAGGCGTCCTCTGCCTGTGCTTTACTCTGCATGATGCGCACGGACAGGAAGATCCGCTGGAGGAGGGCACCGAGGCGTACTATGCGGGGGACTACAGCGGGGCTGTGGAGCTGCTCCAGGAGGTTCTGGCCGACGCCGATGCCACCGATGAGGCGAGGCGACAGGCCTTGCGGTATCTCGGCCGCTCCTTCATCCACGAAGGAGACGAAGATGAAGCACGGGAAGCGGTTCGCGACCTGTTGAATTTGGAGCCACCGCCCGTAGAGTTCGACCCCGATGTTGAGCCACCTCCTTTGATGCGCCTCTATTACGAGTTGCGCCGCGAGCAGGAGGCTGCCGATGCCGAGGATGGAATGCAAACCCTCGCAATACTCGACTTCGCGAACGACTCGGTAGATGAACGCGATCGGTACGATGGACTAACGCGCGGTTTGCCTTCAATGATGATAAGCCACATGAGTGGGGCTACCGGCCTGCGCGTGATTGAGCGAGAGCGCATTCAATGGATACTGGACGAACTTGAGTTTCAGCAGGATGCCGAGCTCGTGGATCAGGAAACCGCGGTGGAAACCGGTCAATTGCTTGGCGTTCACGCGGTTGTGATGGGGAGCTTCATTGTTCACGAAGATGAAATGACGCTCACCGCGCGCCTCGTCGAAGTTGAAACAGGCCATACACCGCTCTCGGAGCAGGTATCTGGCTCGGCCAATAACTTCTCCGACCTGATAGCAGAGCTCAGCGGAAAGCTGTCGGATGCACTTGGCGTGGAAGTGGGAGCTGGCGCAGGCGAGGGCGAAACGCGCTCGCTGGAGGCTATCATGGCCTATTCGCAGGGGTTGGCCGCGCAGGAAGAAGGGAATTACCGGCGGGCCTATACGGAATTCGTCCGTGCCCTTGAGCTCGATCCTGGATACACCCGGGCAGAGCGCCGCGCGGAGAGCCTCCGACCCATGATTGCAGGGCCCGTCACCTCTACCTCGCTTACGATTGGGTTTCAGAATACCGACTTCTACTTCGCCGGACAGGGTACCGATACCGTCTTCGACTTCAGTTCCCCGCTGTTTGCGGTAACACTTTCAAGTCACCGCGGATCACTGACGGCGGCGTATGGGACCTCGACGCTCACGTCGGTTGCTACCGGTGAGGAACCAGCCTTCCAGGCCAGCCAGCAACTGCTGCAAATAAGCGGTACCTACGGTGGGAATGCCTATCTTGCACACACGATTGAGCAAGCTCCCCTGGCCATCTACGTGCCCTTCCGACTGAAGGGCGGCTACCAGTATGTGAACACGGACGATCCGGGAGTTTTCGAGTCCGAGCTTGAGAGTCAGCACATTGTAGATGCCGGGCTTGGAGCGGGCATTGGGTCACAGTTTCGATTCACCGATTTGCCCGGTACCAGCGGCACTGCCGTGCTCGGCAATCTCGTGCTTGAGGGCTCAGTCATGTTCATCCCGGCAGGCTATGCCAACGTAACGGACGGTTTCGGCGACGTTTACATGAGTCGAACCCGGGACATCAACTTAGAAGTCCGGCTGGTGGAGTTGCTGAGAACCGGAGTGGGAAGTGGTCTCGGCATCACACTGGGCTTTACGCATCGAACCATCGGTCGCGCTCAAGAGCAAGTTGACAGCTTCGGTGACGTATTGAGCGATGCCTTTGGGGTGGGTAGCCTTGACCGCGTGTCAACTCAGCGACTCTTTCGGGTTGGCATCAACTGGTAGCTGCCCTCGCCCACCGTGGAAATCACCAACTAAGTCTCTGGGGTTCATCCAACGGAGTAGAAAAAACCGTTCATAAAAATATTTGGCGCATGACCTTTTGTGCTTAACATGGGTGGCGTTGTTGCGCCTTTGCGCGTATACTCTTTTAGTAGAGATTAGGCGACCACGAGTGTTGTGGTTGTGCGATTGGTAGCGCACAGGGTCGCTTTAGCAAAGCCCGATACCACATGATGTAACACGGGAGGATGGAAGACGCCTGGTCCGTGTTTGTCGTGGGCGGGTACCGGTAGTTTTAAACAGATCAAGTGCAGGTTCTCTATGTCGATGTTGCAAGGAGGCAGATCAATGAAGCGAATTCGACGGATGCCGTTTACGCTTTTCGTCATGATGGCAGCAGCAGTGGTTCTGGTAAGCTGTGCTACGTCGCCGGCTGTTGACACGTCCGCGGAGGTGAGCGAAGTGACCGCAGACGAGCCCGAAACTGTTGAAACCGTTCCGGATGAGGCCGCGGTTGCTCCGGATCCAGAGCTTGAGCGCGCCATCAATCAGTATGACGAAGGCCGATACAACGAAGCGATCGAGGCTTTTGCGCAGATCGCACAGGATGGGGAAAGGGAAATCGCGACGCGGCGCACGGCGTTGCAGTACCTTGGCCGGGCCTATCTCGCCCGGAACGAAATGGAGTATGCGCGCGAGGCGATTCATGAGCTGCTGGAGCTTGAGCCTCCGCTGGTGGAGTTAAATCCTGATGTTGAGCCTCCTCCTCTTATGAGGCTCTACTACGAGGTGCGAAAGGAATTTGCCGGCAGCTACGAGGTGGAGCGCGAAGATTCCGACCTGCACACCATGGCAATCATGGACTTCACGAACAGTTCGGTAGATGATTTTGAGCAGTTCCAGCCGATGCAGCAGGGCTTCGCTTCGATGTTTATCAACCACATGAGCGGGGCCACCGATCTGCGTGTCATTGAGCGGGAGCGGCTTCAGTGGTTGCTGGAGGAGCTTGAGCTTCAGCGCGACCCGCAATTGATTGATCAGTCAACCGCTGTGCAATCCGGACAGCTGCTCGGGGCATCGACCGTATTGTTTGGCTCGTTCACGGTACATGGCGATCAGATGCAGGTAATGGCGCGTCTGGTGCAGGTAGAAACCGGCGAAATTCTTCTCTCGGAGTCGGTGCGCGGCGAACGCGATAACTTCTTTGATCTCGCCGAACAGTTGAGCCTGGGAATAGCGCAGTCGATTAATGTGGCGCTGGATCAAGACACGATTGGCGAGCAGCGTGATACCCAGTCGCTGGATGCCATGATGGCCTATTCCGAGGGGTTAGTCCTGCTTGAGCGAGAGGAGTACGAGGCCGCCTACGAGAAATTTAACGAGGCGCTGGAATATGATCCGGAGTACGAGCGTGCCCGCGCCAGAGCCCAGAGCGTGCAGCCGTTGCTCAGCTAATGCCACCCCATCGTTCAATGTAAGTCATCCCCACCCTCGAGTCCTTGTTTTCAATCTTCCGGTTTCCTCTTCTCGCTCTTGTCGCCGGCCTGCTGCTGGCCGGTTGCGCATCGGTGGACTATTCGGTGGTTGACCCGGAGTTGTACGAGGGGACGATAGAGCGCTTGGAGCGAGAGCTCGAGCGCAACCCGGACAACATGGAGGCGCGTCGGGACCTCGGGATCGTCCACCTTCGCACCGGCCAGTTTCGACAGGCGCGCCAGGAGCTGCGCACCGCCTATGAGGCAGGTGCAGAGGACCCCGAAACGTTGTTTAGCCTCGGGCTCGCACATGAGCGTTCCGGCGAGCGCCGCGACGCGATGAACATGTACCAGCGATATACGGACGTCCCGTCGTCGTCGCGATATCGTGATCCAATGCAAGGCCGGTATCAAATTCTCGTCCGCGATGTCGCACGCGAGCAGGTGCGTAGAGCTTTGCAGGCTGAGGCAGATCTGGCAGATGTTGCACCAACCAGAGAGGTTGTGGCTGTGGTGCCGCTGGCCTATCAGGGCGATGAACCCAGGTTCGAACCGCTTGGCTTCGGACTGGCCGAAATGATCTCCGTGGACCTGGCGCAGGTTCGACAGCTTCGCGTTGTTGAGCGAGCCCGGCTTAATGTGCTGCTGGATGAACTGGAGCTCGCAGCCACCGACTTTGTCGATCAGGAGGCAGCGCCGCGTGCGGGCCGGCTGTTGGGGGCAGGTCGTATTGTTGGAGGGGCATACAACGTATTTGCTGATGTGGATCTGCAGCTCGACACGGCTTTTTGGGAGCTTGATCGTGCGGAGGAACCCACATTCGATTCGAAGCAGGATGCTCTCGAAAATCTTTTCGTACTGCAAAAAGAGCTGGTGTTCGCGCTGCTCGATGAAATGAATATCCGGCTCACAGCAGCGGAGAGAGAGCGCATAGGGGAGCTGCCGACCGACGACCTTGAGGCTTTTCTCGAGTTCGGTCGTGGACTTATGCTGGAGCGCGTCGGGCAATTCCAGGAGGCGGTGCAGGCCTTTGAGCAGGCCTCCACGCTCGATCCGCAATTCTCCGAGGCTGTAGCGGCGGGTGAACGGGCGCGAGGGGTAGATGCAGCTTCGGGCGATGCAGCCTCGTTCCAGCGAACAGTGCAGGGGCCTGACATCGTAGCCGAGCCGTCGGGCGCTACACCCGTTACCCGGCGTCTGCGCCAGTTGGGCACTGGGCTCGGCATTGGCGAGATCCCGGACGACCCCGCCGATGAGAGGCGTCCTGCGCCTGAGGTCTCAGACGAGGCGCCTCGCCTGCCCGATCCACCGCCCCCACCATCGAACGATTAGTCGCGAGGCGCCAGGTATGCATCGAGCTCCATCACTTCTGTGCATTGCCCTGATCGCAGGCATACTGCTGATGCTTGTGGCCGTGCCGAATATGGCAGTGGGCCAGCTGGCTGACACTCCGTCGCCTCGAGCGGGATTCGACCAGGCCAACAGCCGGCAGAGCGACTTTGGTGCAGAGCCAGAGACGTGGACGGTGGAGTTGGAAGGTACGGGCGACCGGTCCCTTAGCTGGCCCGTTATCGCCAGCGATGGCGCACTGGTGCTGGTGGACTCGTTTTTCGAAGAGTTCGAGGAAGAGGTAGGCTCCCCTGTGGTGGTCGTGCTCGAGCCTGACGGATCGACCCGGTGGTCTGTAGCGGTAGATGATTTTCCCGGGCAGGCAATAGGCGCGCCCGCCATTACAGAAGACGATATCATCATTGCAGCATTCGCCTCGACAGAACAGGCTACTGGTCTGATTGCTGTCTTCGATGAGGCTGGTGAGTTTGGAGCGCAGTTCGTAGATGAGCTGGCGGAGTTCAATGAGGGAGACCTCAGCGCAGACCGACGCGGAGGTGCCGCTCAAACCCCATTGTTGGATACTGAAGGACGTCTGTTCGTGCGCATGGAGGGAACCCTACTTGCCTTCGATGTGCCAGATGATGTGGGTCCCGACAACCTTTTAGAGGAGCTCTGGCGGGTGGATATCGGATTTCGTTGCCTGAATATTGGGCCGGATAACAGCATCTACGGCGCTACCGGTTCTGATCTTTTCCGCCTGGACCCCGACTCGGGAGATCTGCTCAGCGAACCCATTCCCGTTAATGCGCAACAGGAGGGCTGCCCGGCTATCGACGATGACGGCAACGTATATGTCAGTAACGGCGTGGAGGTGGAACGCTGGGACCCGACACTCACTGAACTTGAGTGGGCTTCAGGAGAAGGAGTTTCGGCGCCGCTGTCAACACCTGTACTCTCCCCGGATCAGACCGCACTGTACTTTCATGGCCAGCCCGACGAAATAAGCGCCACCAGCCTGATAGCGCTGGACACGTCCACTGGCGATCAGCTGTGGAGCGTCGAAGGGGAAGAAGATCTGCTCGATGGCACGGCGCCATCCGTCAGTTCTGACGGACTGATCTTCTTCTCCGCCACCGGGGAGCCAGATCCGATAGAGGGTCCGCGAAGCAGCTTCTTCGCCGTGAATCAAGACGGGGAGCTTGTGCTAACACAGGAATTCACCACTCCCAATAACGACGCCCCGATCCTTGTCGGGCCGCCGATACTCTCCTCTACGGGAGGCGTGTATCAGACCACCTCGGGATCATCCTTCGACCAGGCCACGCATCTGCAGGCGTTTCCCCTGCCCCGGGTGACGGTGTCGGATGAGGAGCTCGATTTCGGTCCCGTGGAGATCGGGCAGAGCGCTTCGCAAACCTTTGTGCTCGAAAATGATAGCGAGGCTACGCTAATCGTGGAAGAGCTTGCGCTGGATGACCCGGCAGAAGCGTTCTCGGTCTCGATTGATGAGGAGGAGCTTGACCCTGGCACTTCAGCAGAAGTGGAGGTGAACTTCGAGCCGCCATCTGCGGGACTGATCGAAGGCGTACTTTCCATTATCACAAATCTCGGAACTGTAGAAGTCACACTCTCGGGCGAGGGTACGCGAGCGGTAGCGCCCGGCATCTGGCCGCGGCAGGGCTTCGATGCCGCCAACACGCGAACGAGCCCGTTTGGAGGGGGTAGCTCGTGGATAGCCTCGTTTGCGTCGCTGGAGGCATCCACGCCGGCAATCGCCGAAGATGGCACACTCTATCTCGTGGTTGAAGATGAGCTGGTAGCCCGCTCTTCCGATGGCGATGAACTGTGGCGAACCACGCTACCGATTGACACCGAACAATCTGCCCCCGTGCCCCCGGTGATAGCGACCGACGGGACCATCTACGTGTTTGATGGATCACTTGCAGGCGTAATTGCTGCTGTCGACCCCGATGGTGAGTTTCTCTGGGAGTGGCAGCGCTCAGAGGTGCCAGCACAGGTGAATGATACCCTTCCCGGTCTCATCCTGACGGATACGGGACTGCTCCTCGCCTCAGACGGGTTTGATGTTTTCGCCGTTGAGCCCCTTGAGGATGACGCCTCATTCTTGTGGGAGCGCTTCACGCGAACCGAGGCGCCGCTGGGGTGCCTCGCTGCCTCGTCGGATGGTGCGGTTGTTTATCTTGTCGATCCAGTACTGAACGGAGGTACGCTGGAGGCTCTGGATGCAGATACCGGTGAGGAGCTCTGGGCGCTGGATGAGGTCGCGCCGGCACCCGCATGTCCGGCTATTGATGAGGACGGAACGCTCTACCTTTTCGATCAGGAGGAAGATGCGCTGGCGGTAGTGAGCGATGACGGAGACCTCCTCGATGCATGGTTCTTGACCCCACCGCAAAGCCCCGAGAGTTTTCTCACGCCCACCGCCGGAGGGGATGGGAGTATCTACTTCGCAGCAAACTATGCCGGCGGAAACGGGGAGGAGCCCTTTGTCCTCCTGCAGGCTGTCGACGATGTGGGCGCGGGACTCTGGGTCGAGGAGCTTCGGGGAGCGGGAGGAGACGGACTTGCGGTCGAGACTGATGGCAATCTTCATCTCGGCCTTCAGGTCTCTCAGGAAGAGGAGGTCTTCGACACCGGAGAGGGACTTACGCTGAATGCCGCAACCGGCGGATTTGTGCAGCGCTACACCTCCTCCGACGGGCTTGCAGCGGCCCCGGTGGTAGCGGGAGATGGTACCGCGTACTTCCTCGGCCAGAGCACTACCGGAGATAATATGCGCTCGCTCCATGCTGTTCAGATGAGCGAGCTGGCAGCCAGTACTGAGTCAGTAGATTTTGGTGCAGTGGAGGTGGGCAGCGATGCCGTGGATATGCTTGAGCTCACGAACGCCGGGCCTGCCAGCATTAGAGTTGAAGATATTCAGTTCGGGGACGGCGATGCCACCCCGTTTGCTTTCGACATGGAGGGGGAGGCCGCGTTGCCGGTAGAACTTGAGCCGGATGAGTCGCTGCAGGTGGACGTGTCGTTTGCTCCTCAGGCGCCCAACGCCTCTGAGGTGTTTCTGATAGTCACTCGTGAAGGGCAATCTATTCCGATATCGCTCCGTGGTGAAGGCCGGGAGGTGAACGTCACGTTCGACGACGCTCCCCTTGTATCAGGGGTCGATGCAGAGCTTGAAATTGACGTGGCTGGCGTCGCTCCCGACGAGGCCCAACTACTTTTTCGTTCCGGCGGAGAAGCGCAGGTAGATACCGTGGAGATGGCCGTGGAAGGGAGCGTCCTGTTTGGAACTGTGCCCGGCTCCTTCGTAACCGCCCGAGGCGTGGACTTCGCCGTTGAGATGGTGGAGAGTGGTAATCAGTTCAGGATACCTTCAGATGAGTCCGCCTTTTTTCACCGGCGGGTAGCACTTAGCGCTGTTGCAGCTGACGGCCCCTTCGAGCCCGAAACCTACCGGATGATCTCTCTGCCATTCGAGGCTACGAGTTCCGGTGCAGCAGACGTGCTGGGGGAGCTGGGCTCGCCCGACCCTGACATCTGGCGGCTGCTTCGATGGTCGCCATCAGAGGAGGCGTATGAGGAATTCCCGGAGCGCGAGTTTGCATTGGATCCCGGCCTGGCGTTCTGGCTGATCACGCGGGATGGCGACTCGTTCGATGTTACGGAGGCCACCACCGTGCCTGCAGCTGAGCCGTTCAGCCTCTCGCTCGAACCGGGCTGGAACCAGATCGGCGTGCCGTATGGCTTTGCCGTGCCGTGGTCCGAAGTAACGATCCAGGGCGAAGATCCGCTATCCTTCGATGTTGAGCCGCCTGTGGCGTTCGATGGGCAGGCCTACATTCCTGAAATTGCTACGCTTGATCCGTGGGACGGGTACTTTGTATTCAATGGCTCTGGTGAAGTGGTCGAGTTGGAGATACCGGCCGTTTCTGTCGAGCAGGTCCCGAACTCGATAGTGGCGGATGCCGAGCCCCCCAAGGGTGATTCCGGTTTCGGATTCCGGATGCTTGCTGAGGCGAATGATCACGACGCCGGAGATCCTCACACCTACTTGTTGATGAATGGGCGTGCATCGGAGTCGCCCGTGGATTTGCAGAAAGCCCCGGCGATTGGGCGGATGTTGCAGACGGGCGTGGTGGATGAAGATCGCGGATTGCTGGCGCGGCACGTGCTTCCGTGGTCGGATGAGGGCGGGGTTTGGGAGCTCGAGATTGCGCAGCACGGAGCTGCCGCCCTGGAGCAGTGGAATGTAGAGCTCAGCCTCGAAATCCTCGGCGAACTTCCGGGCAGCTTCGAATGGCAGGTCCTGCTCACGGACACCGGAGAGGTTCTCGGCGATAGCGACGGCACTCTTGAGCTCCGCCTGGGCCCGGGTCAGCGATCGCAGCGAGTTCGAGTTGTTGTCGGCACTCCCGAATTTCTCGCAGATCAGGAGGCCAGTCTCGACGCGCGAGTACAGGGTCTCGATGTTCAGCAGCCGTATCCAAACCCGTTCCGTACGGAGGCAACCCTGAACTTCGAGCTTGGAGACGCCGAGTACGTCCGGATTTTCGTGTATGACGCGCTCGGGCGCCGGATTACCACACTGATGGATGGCCCGCGCCCGCCGGGAAGTCACACGGTGGTGTGGAAGGGAACGGATGCCACCGGGCAGCCCGTGGCCAGCGGCGTCTACCTGTATCGGATTGAAGCTGGCGACCATACCTATACGGGATCCTTCACGCGTGTCCGATAAACTCTTTCATCAGATGGATTTCCACATGGCCTCTCGCGCTGCGGCATCACTTCTGCTTTGCGCCGGTCTGGCATTGTGTTGCCTGGCCTGGCCGGCGCACGCGCAGATAGCTTCCACTGCCCCGCAGGGTCCTCGCCTTTCGTTTGATATTATCTCGCAGTCGTACCAGTTCAACGAAAACGAGCGCCTGAGCCAGCTTAGCACGCCGATTTCACTGCGTCTCCCTGTTGGGCAACGCTCTGTACTCTCCCTCCACACCACCAGCGCGCTCACCTCGGGGCCCGGCGTTCCCACCTTCGGGGGGATAGGGGACGTCCGCATCAATGGTGCCAGCCGTATCGCAATAGGCCCCGGTGATCTGGTGCTCGGCGCTCGGGTGTCGTTGCCACTCGGCAGCACCGAGCTCACGCCGGAGCGCTTTCAGACCACCGTGCTGTTCAGCCGGGACCACTTCCAGTTTCGAACACCGGTCTATGGGCAGGCGCTTTCCATTGCCCCCTCCGTCCTGTATGCCTTCCCGCTCGGAGAAAACGTTGCGCTTGGGGTGGGCTTCCGCTATCACTACCGCGATTCGTACCGGCCCGTGGCCGACATGGAGGATGCATTTAACGCCGGAGATGATATCGCGGTGACGGCCGGCCTCGATGTGCGCCTCGCCCGGTCGTGGGATTTAAGTCTCGACGCGGTCTACACCTGGTATGATGAAGATGCAGTCGGAGACCAGTCGATCTTCGCCGCAGGGGATCAGCTTATCGCAGGGGCGTCCATCACGGGGCGCTTCGGGATGAACCAGCTGATCCTCTCGGGTCGATACCGCGAGCGAGGGCGACCCGAAATACCTCAGCTGGACGGATCGTTCGTTCCGGCTTTGCGGACGGTGTCGGATTTTGTAACCGGGCGCCTTGCTTTCGTCGCACAACCCACGGGATGGCTCTCCCTTGAAGGGCGACTGGGAGGGCGCTTTTATGACGCTTCAGACATAACCGAGCGTCTTGATCTCGTTGACGTTGGCGTGCTGCCGCGCGTTAGCGTTTCCGAGGAAATCAGCCTGCGTGGGCGCTTTATCTATACCGCCGGTACGTTTGCTGGATTTGAGGCGGGGGTGGGGATTTCGGCGGTCCTCAGATAAAAAAAGCCCCGGCGAGACGGTTCGCCGGGGCCTAAACTCAGGTACGTGATAGTACGTGGTTTAGCTTTCCACAACCACCATGGTGCCCTGCATCACGCCGTAGTGGCCCGGGTAGGTGCAGATGTAGCGGTACTCACCGGGCTCTTCTGGAGCGGTGAAGGTCATTTCTACGATCTCACCGGGATCGGCCATGGGGCTATATGCGATGATGGCGTCATCGTCCGGGACGTAGTCCGGAGGACCGACTTCAAGGCCAGCCTCGCCAACGCGGTCAATCACGTCACCATCCATAGTGTTCAGGATGACCACGTTATGAAGCATCGCGGGGGAAGTCGTGCCGGAATTATCCAGCCTCAACGTGATTTCCTCACCTGCCGGCACCGTGAAGCGCTCATCAGCATAGAGCATCTGATCGTCAACCGTGCGGATGGTCAACTCGGTTGTCGGGGTGTCGGGGTCGAAGGCTTCGACGTCGTTGGGTTCTTCTGGAGCTTCACCGTTACAGGCGGCGAGCCCGCCGATCAAGAGAAGCCCTACGGCAAATAGACTTAATCTGGGCAACATAGCATTAGTGTGGGATGAATGGAAGTAATTTGCGTGGGATGTAATCAGGCGGGGTGTGCAAGCCCGCATTATGTAGCACACGTAAACCAGCGATTACCGAGGAGATCCTTGTGCTGGGTCAAACAACTACTGCTTTTCGAAGATATTCACGGGTTGAGCGCACGTTCTTCAACGATACCCAACACCGTTTCTTAAATCGTATCGGTTTCGGCCACGTTTACAGGGCGAACGTCCCACATCAACATTTGCTCGATGTCGGCGAAATCCTCTTCTCCCTCTTCCCCCTTGAAGACGTAATCGCCCAGCTGCTCCCGCTGGTGGGCGGGTACGCGACGCCAGGATACCCCCTCCTGATCAACAAACTCGTCAGGGTAGGGCGACTTGACGCGGTACGACGGATGATAGTTACTGTAGGTCTTTTCTGCTTCATATAGCGCCGCGCGCCGGGCGCCCGCTTTCGTCATCGACCGCCCGACTACCTTAAAGGGTGAAACGTGAATTAGCGCGCGGAAATAGCCATCGTCCTGTTCGGTATATTCCGGACGCATCACCTCAAAATCTTCAGGATGCGGGTATGCACTTGCTTCGTTATGCTTGGCCATAGATTTATTTCTCCACTTCGGGACGTTCCTTTAGCGACATCCCCTCGGTGATAAACTCTGTGTGTAATGTAGCGGATTTACACCACTGCCGCCGATGCATGTTCGATGGCGCAGCTGAAGGATGGCTAAAGTTGTCAGAATTTCGTTAGCGGTAAGCGTTACTTCGTTCTGGAGGTTATTCGGCGGGGGCGACCCAGCGGGCATGGTCCTCATCGGCGTTCTCGCGTATCTCGTCGATGGGTCCTACCACGGCGATCACGAGGTTGTCAGGGTCCAGCATCGCGCGCGCAGCTTCGGTCACATCTTCAGCCGTTACTGCGCGAAGTGCCTCTACCTGCTCCTGGTCGCCGGCGTAGTAGTTCATGTACTGCCGGGCCTGGTAGGCGTACCGCCCGGTTAGCTGGTGATAAGCGAGCCGCTCGGCGGTTTTGTGGGGCGTATCGTAGGAGGCTGGGATAAAGCCCGCGAGATACCCATTTCTGGCCGCTTCCACCTCATCCTCGGTGACGCCTTCCGCTGCCATGCGCTCAATCTGGCGGAGCGCGCGGTCGATTCCTTCAGCCAGCGTCTCCGGATTTCCGCTAAAGCGCCAGAGGTACGGATTGGTGATATCACGCCCGGGCTCCAGTTCGCCGAATAGCGCTGAGGTGATGCCCGTCTGCACGCGCAACTCCTCCATCATGCGGGAAACGAAACCGCCACCTGCCAGGATGTAGTGCATCAGCTCTATAGCGGCGTGATTCTCGGGTTTGCCATCAAGGCCGAGGTGGCCGAGCATCACATGACCCTGCCGGGTGTCGCGGTTGAGGCTTACGGTCTGCCTCCCTTCGATAGTGCGCGTGGCACCCTCCGCTGCGTCGGCAAGGTCGCTGTCGGCGGTATCGAAACGAAAGGCCTGATTGAGCTGGGCCTCGGTCTCCTCAGCGTCGAACGCTCCCGATAATGCGACGGTCACGCGATCCGGTCGATAGCGCGCTGCATGAAACGCCATCACGTCCGGATGGGTGATCGAGCGTACAGACGATGCCGAGGGGAAGCGGCCGAGCGGATGGTCTTCGTGGTACAGGGTCTGGTGGAAGAGCTGCCGCAAGGTTGTAGTGGCATCGTCACCGGCACGCTCAGCTTGTATGGCCAGCCGATCGCGCTCGGAAGCCAGTGCTTCTTCATTGAACTGCGGTGCTGTTACCAGCGCACCGGCGAGATCGATGAGCGCGTCGCCGGCGCGGGGCGGCCCGCTAAGCTGCAGGCGGGTGCGGTTATGGTCGACGTCGATGGAGAGGGAGGCGCCGTACCTGGCGAGCAGGTCGCTGATCTCGCTGCTCGAGTACTCCCCGGCGCCCCCACGACGGAGTAGCTCGGCGGTGAGTTCAGCCAGACCGTCCTTTCCGGCTGGATCGCGCGTCACAGGCGCGTCGATATAAACGGTCAGGTTGACAAGCGGCAGCAGCCGGTCCTCAATGAGGAAGGCCTGCATTCCGTCATCTGTTGTGATGCGGTGTTCGGCAGGATCGGGGAAACTTAGTTCGGCCGGATCGGCGAAGAGGTTTTCATAATGGTCGGCCGGTGGTGGGGTGGCGAAGCCCGCGGGCCGGCGCGTGCTCATCCATGGCGGAGCATACCAGGGTTGTTCACCGATCGCCAGAGGTTCGTCGAGGCGCACGTCTCTCAATGAATCCAGCGCCGGGAGGGCGTATCCTTCCCACGGGCGTGCGTGCGGGTCTGTAGCCTGATGCTTCGTTCCGAGCGCTTTGCTGCTAAGCGGGCCGCGAGGCAGAGAGTTCACGAACCACTCCTCCACGGGGCCGCCAGCGGGCCAGAGCCCGGGCCTTACCCGATTGTAAGCCTCATCGGGTGTAGCGGCTTCGCTGTCGCCCGCCTCCGCCGTTGTATCCGTGCGTTTGAGGCGGCCTACCGTGCGCATTTCCGGTGCAAAGTATCGTTCGGCGACGCGCGCGAGGTCCGCCGACGAGGTGGCGGCCCAGCGATCCGGCAGCTCATTCAGGTGCGCCCAGCCGTAGATGGACTCCATGCTGCCAATGGTGACGGCGCTCGACCCAATCTGCTCAAGGCTTTCGGCCATCCCCAGGACCAGACGGTTCGCGGCGGTCTCAATCCTGGTTTCGGATACGCCGTTCGCAGCAAGCGATGCCATCGCCTCATCCAGCGCTTCCTCCACCGCATCGAGGTCGTCATTACTCCGGGTATTCACCTGCAGCGTAAAGTGGGAGGGAAACTTCGACGTCCACCCGGCAGCGCTGACGCTGGTAGCCAGCCCTTCTTCATCCACCAGTTTTTGGGTGAGTAGGCCGTCCGTCCCGCCCAGGATTTCAGCCATGAGATCGAAGACGTGAGCGTCGTCGTGACCTACTGCCGGCATGGGTACATGCCAGGTGATAGCCGGGCCTGCGGCTGTCTCTACCTCAAGCCTTTTCTGGCCGACGGGCTCCGGCTCCACCGTACGCAGCCGTGGCGAGGGGCGGCCCATCTGCCAGTCGCCCCAGTACGCTTCGGCCTGCTCGAACACTTCCTCGGCCTCTACATCCCCAACAACCACAATCACCAGGTTTTGCGGGATGAAGTATTTGTAGAAGATCTCCCAGTGATCTTCGCGTGTGGCCCGTTCGAGGTCACTGAACCAGTGGGCCCAGCCGTACGGATGCGCGTCATAGGTGAGCGACCGGAGTACGCGCTGGTACGGCCCATCCGGGCGGTTGTCCTGCCGCCGGATCTGGTCAACCACCACCTCGCGCTCCGGCTCGAAGTACCGGATCACCGGGTTCTCCACCCGGCTCCGCTCCATCCACATGAAGAGCTCCAGCGCCTCGGCGGGAAGGTCGATGTCGAACTTCATCCAGTCCCGACCCGTGGAGGCCGTCAGCCCCGTTCCACCCGCCGGCTGGTAGATCCAATCGAAGTCGGTGCCGCTGGCGAATCGGTGCTGGGCCTCGAAGGCCTCCTGCAG
>SLED01000146.1 GCA_007124945.1 Salinibacteraceae bacterium
CGGGCCGGAGCCGAGGATTTCGTCGGGCGAAAGGTCGGGCACCGAGCCGTCGGGCGTGTAGCGGTTGATCAGCTCCAGGTTCGTGTCGCGCAGAAACCGGTGGGCTCTGACCTGCACCACCAGGCGGTTGGGCGCCGTTTCGAGGGCGGACTCAACCTCCACGATGGCCGACGGCACGAGCGCCTGTACCGCTGAACCAAACGCGCCCTGCGGCTCCGGTCCCACCCGCTTGATCATGCCGGGGTCCAGCTCGAGGGTACGCTCCGAGATCAGCACCAGCCGCGCGAAGACGTTCGCCAGCCGCTCCGAATTCGTATGCTTCAGCACCTCCTCTGTCGACGAAAAGGCCGCCAGCTCCATGCGCTCCTCGGCCGTGCTAAATGCAGCCGCATAGTTGCGCGCCTCGATGAACTCCAGCACTGAGTCCGGCACCTCGCTCTCCTGGGCGAGCGCAGTGCATGGTACCAGTAGAAGCAGAAGTACGACCAACGCTTTCATGATCTCCTCCCTGTGTGCAGGTTGAATGCGCTTTGGTTATTAACGAACGGGCTGTGGCGGGTATTGTGTGATTGGGGGATGACGTGGTTACTCAACTCGTTGCCACGCCCCGCGTGGGAATACGAAGGGGTACGGTCCTCCGTCCTACGTTATTCTTTGGCACCGAGGCAGGGTTTGAACCGCAGCATTCGCGCCGGCCTGCCACGCGCCTGTTCGATATGCCAGCGAAGTGATTATTCATCTCGTTCCCACGCTCTGCGTGGGAATGCAAAGGGGGACGGTCCTCCGTCCCGAGTCTGTCTTTGGCAACGAGGCAGGGGTGTGAACTGCAGCATTGGCGCTGGCCTACCGCGGCCTTCGTTTGATGTACCAGCGAAGTGATTAGCATGAATGCCGGGGGAGCACCTCCCTCCCGCTTCCGTCTCCACCGGTAGCCTGCAGGTCAGTGGCTGAGGGCGACCCGTGCGGTTTGCCGAATATATCCTGTGTACGCAGTTCGTACGACCTGCATTTCCACGCAAAACGTGGGAGCGATAAAGGGTCTTACAGCGGTGACAGACAGTTGTCATACCTGCATCCGTATATTGAGCGGCGGATGGCGTGAGGACTAATCGACTATGATACGGGAGCAAAATGTATAACCCCGGTCATTCCTGATTGCATGCTGGTCCTCCCTCCCATCTCCGCCCCCGGCGGCAGCATACAGGTTGGTGGCTGCCTGCGAACCGTACGGTTTGCCGCCACTGTACTGTGCATTCCCACGCAGAGCCTGGGAACGAGGAGGCGGGCGGTGTTAGGTGAAGAGTGGTCGGCATTCGAAACCCGTTCGGCATGCCATCCGAAAGGTTTTAAACAAAACCAGGGTAATCACATGGGTCGCAGTCGACACACAATCTACGATGACCGTGCGGCCCACTTGCTGACCTGTACGGTAGTCGACTGGATTCCGCTCTTCACCAACCCGATGGTTGCCGAGATCCTGCTCGATTCGCTGGCCTTCTTGCAGAAGCAGGAGCGGTTGACGCTTTGGGCCTCTGTCATCATGGAAAATCACGTGCACCTGATCGCCTCGGCAGATCACCTCTCACGCGAGATCAGCGCGTTCAAATCCTTCACGGCCCGGCAGATTATCGACATGCTAAAGGACAGGGCCTCGTACTCCACCCTCCGTAAGCTGCACCGCGGCAAGCGTGCGCACAAACGCGACCGTGATTACCAGCTGTGGCAGGAGGGGAGCTACCCGAAGGAGTTGACCGGTGCGGCCATGATCGAGCAAAAGATCGACTACATTCATAATAACCCCGTCGAGCGTGGCTACGTGGACGACCCGCGACACTGGCGATATTCCAGCGCGCGCAACTATGCCGGCGAGCCGGGCCTAATTGAGGTAACGCTTGCATTGTAATGGTTGCTCACTCGCCTCCTCCCTTCAACTCGTTCCCACGCTCTGCGTGGGAATGCGAAGGGGGACGGTCCTCCGTCCCGAATCTGTTTTTGTCACCGAGGCAGGGTGTGAAGTGCAGCACTCGCGCTGGCCTGCCACGGCCTCGTCCGTTGTGCCAGCGAAGTGTTTTGCATGAATGCCGGGGGAGTGCCTCCCACCCGCTTCCGTCTCCACCGGTAGACTGCAGGTCAGTGGCTGCCGGTGAGCCGTGCGGTTTGCCAAATCGCTACTTGTACGCGGAGCGTACGACCTGCATTCCCACGCAGAGCGTGGGAACGAGGAGGGACGTGTCGCCACTTGACACCCCTCTCCCCAGAAAACAAACACCCCCCCCTCGTCGCTCCATCTCGGACCCGGTAAACGACCACCCAACCGCGGATCCCGGGCATGCCTGCGTGCCGCGTGACAGCCTCACACCAACGACCGCCGCCGCGGCGCGAGGAACGTGTACAGTACCGGCACGACGATGAGGGTAAGCACGGTAGCGCTCAGCAGGCCGCCTGCTGTGGTGATTGGCACGCCTTAAAAGAGATAGGGTGCCTCTATAATCTTTCTGTTATCTGAAACTCGTATACTTGCACATGGAGCCGGTCGCCTCCAATTGTGTATAGCCGATTTTCATGAACGGCTATACCTGCCGCAGATGCAGGCAGATTAAACTCTCCTCTGTATTGCGCCGCGCCGTCATAGAGCTGAACCGTGCGCGCACCACCCTCGGTACGTAGCACTACGAATACCAGACCTTCCTGTGTTGCTGCAAGGTCGTATGTCACTGGTGTGGATGGCACCCCCTGAGCCACACGAATGTAGCCATCTCGTTCTACTGAGAGTTGGGCATCCTCGTCGTCTACCGTAACACCATGTAGAGGTCCAGAGGCCGTCACCGTTGTGCCCTGTACTACCTCAACGAATGGTAGAAATCTGTACGCCACGAACAACGCGTCAGTAGGTAGGCTCACCGCGTGCGTCAGCGCCCAGATCGGGTTGGACGCTATGTAGTGCATCAGTACAGGTTGCGCATCCTGGAATCGCCGATCCGTTCGGACAAGGACATCATTTGTGGAAAAGGATATTCCGCCAAGGTACAGGTACTCCTCACCGATAGGCGTCAGATGCGCGTTTCCTGGTGAGAAAAGCCCCGTGGAGAGCCGTACCGTTTCCTTGAACGTCAGATCGACGGCGGAAAAAACATGAACTGCACGCTGAGAGGCTTCTGGGACGAACAGCGTGTCACCTATCACTTGGATCAGGCCCAGTCTGTTAAACTCCCCGGGGCCTTCTCCTTCACGTCCCACACTATCGATCCATTCACCATCGGGCGTAAACTTGTGAACTTGGTGGAGACCAGGGTCACTCAGAAACAGAGTGCCATCTTCTCCAAGCTTCAGATCTCTTAGAACACCAAACTCTTCCCCGTTCACTGTGTGAATTGAAAAAAGAGAGTCTACCGTAACGTCAAATATAGAGTTACTCTCTTCAACACTGGCCTGGCATCCAAAGAATAGGGTTAAGGCAAGTGAACAGATCAGACCGCACGCTACTTTTATATTCATAACATCTGATAAATTTGCGTACATGATTGATTACTGGGCCCGCTACGTGAACCTTGTCAAATAGCGGGCCCAGCATTTTTAGAAATTCTTAGGGCACTGGCTCTTCACAAAGACAGGCATATTACCCATTCAACCATTTCCTCATCTTCACCTCACACCAACGACCGCCTTCGCGGCGCGAGGAACGTGTACAGCACGGGCACGACGATGAGGGTGAGGACGGTGGCGCTCAGCAGGCCGCCGACGATAGCGATGGCGAGCGGGGCGCGGAGCTCGGCGCCCACGCCCAGCCCGATGGCCAGCGGCAGGAGGCCCAGCACGGTGGTGACGGTGGTCATCAGGATGGGCCGGAGGCGGTCGCGCCCGGCGGCCAGCACGGCCTCGCGCATGGACATGCCGAGCTCGCGGCGCTGGTTGATGAAATCGACCTTGATGATAGCGTCGTTCACCACGATGCCAACCAGCACCACGCAGCCTGTGAGGCTCATCAGGTTGACGGTCTGCTGCGTCAGGAAGAGGACAAGCGCCACGCCGGCAGCGGCCAGCGGCACGGCCATCAAGATGACGAACGGCTGCAGTAGGTGCTCGAACTGCGCGGCCAGGATGAGGTAGACGAGCAGGAGGCTGACGAGCAGGCTGATGAGCACCGCGCGGAGGCTATCCTGAAATGCATCCGTAGCGCCACCTACACGGCCCCGCACCTGCGAGGGGAGGATCTCGGCGAAGGCGGCCTGGGTGACGCGCTCCGCCGCGGCGAGGTCACCGCCTGTCGGCAGGTCCGCCAGCAGGCGCACCACGGGCGTCTGCCCATCGCGCACGAGCGCTGAGGGCAGCTCCACCGACTCGGCGGAGACGAACGCGCTCATTGGCAGCGCGCCGGCATCGGTGGGGATGCGCTCCCGCAGCAACCGGTCGATGGACCCGAGCTCCGGCGAGCGCAGCACGATGGGGATCTCTTCGTTGATAGTGCGCAGCTCCGTGGCCTGTCGCCCGCGCGCCCCAGCCTCCAGATAGGACGCGATCGTCTGGACGTCCACGTTGTAGCGGGC
>SLED01000340.1 GCA_007124945.1 Salinibacteraceae bacterium
CCGACGAACTACTACCGCGAGGTGCGGTTTGAGCGGGAGTAGGGGCATGCGTTGGGTGCGGGATTCTCAGTTTGGGAGTGGTTTGAGTTTGGGAGTTTGTTCATGTGTGGGAGTTTGTTCATGTGTGGGAGTTTGGGAGTGTGGGAGTTTGGGAGTTGCGATGGTGCCCCACGCGATCGATCAGTGGGGGTGGTTTGCGAAGCGTGCCATGACCGGATGATGATCTTTGCTGCGCGATAGAGGACGGAGCCTTTTTCAACGAAACCCACCTCTTCACCTGATCATGCGCTTGCTTCTGCTGCTGCTTCCGTTGTGTATCCTTGCCGGCTGCGAGTCTACCGACACGTCGGGGGCGGTGGACGTGGCATCTGCGCCCGATTCGGATCAGGCAGCACAGCAGGCCACGCTCACGATGGAGGGTGATACGTTTGCCCTCGAGGTTGTGGCGTGCGACTTGACGGGTGAAACGGACGACGACACACCGACGCTACAGGCCGAGAAAGAGGCGCCGGGTGGAACGCTGCGCGTAACGGCGACGCGCGAACGGCTCCGGGGCAGTTTGATACATCGCATTCGTGTGGCGATCGATGACGGCAGTGAAAATCCACCTGTTCAAGAAGCAGAACGCACATTCGGCCTCGGCGCGTGGACAAGCCTGCGCGACGGCCCCGAGGAGCCACTCCTGCACATCAGCGGCGATACGCTACGCGCGCAAGGGCGCTTCGGCCAGCCCCACCCAAAGGAAATGGAAGGGCTGATGGATGGCAAGCTGGAGGCCATCTGCTCGTGACCTGCCAGCAGACCGGGTACCGGCTTACTGCATCACCAGCCCTCCATCTACCATCAGGTTTTGCCCGGTGACAGCGCGCGCCCACGGCGAGGCAAAGAACAGAACCGCATCGGCCACGTCCTCCGGTGATGCAACAGAGCGAAGTGGAGTCGTCTCCCGGATGATATCGAAGACCTCATCGGGCGTGGCATCGCTGGCGTCCGTTCGATCGAGAAGTCCGCCGGAGACCATGTTCACCGTGATGCCCTCCGGACCCAGTTCGGCCGCCATATTCCGAACGAACCCGAGCAGCGCCGCCTTGCCGGTCGTGTAGTCGTGATACGGCACCACCGGATGGTGCACGAGGTTCGATCCGATAGCGATGAACCGGCCTGACCCGACCTCCTGCATCGACGCGCGCGTTGCCTGGATGAGGTTGAGCGCCGCCTGCACGCTGCCCTCAAGCTGGGCCTGATAATCTTCCCACGTAGCCGTCTCTGCGGTCGGCCGCGTCACAGGATCGAAGCGGTAGTTGATTAGCGCATTGCTGATTACCGTAGCGACCGGCCGGCCGAAATGCTCGTTAGCAGCATCTACCATCGCCTGTACCTCCTCACGTTCACGAACGTCGGCCTGCCAAGGCAACGCGCGATCTCCGATGGACAGGGCTACTTCGTCGGCCTTCTTTTCACTCTGAAAGTAGTTAACGACCACGTTTGCCCCTTCCCTGCCAAACGCTTTTGCGATGGCCGCACCGAGCCCACGACTGGCGCCGGAGACGAGGACGACTTGACTTTCGAGCGAACGGATGGGGAGGGGCATGGCACAGGCAGCGGGTTGTGGAAATCGCGGAAGGCGAAACCAGCAGTGCCACAAACAGGCGCCGGTGCGTGTACTTCCCTTCGCCGATACGAGCCGGATCAGGTTCAAAGGGTATGTTCTCAGCCCCACGCGGGGCACCCCCAGTTTCGCTACCCGGAGCGTACGAACCTTGCGCGGCAAACGAAAGCCAGAAGGAACCCGCGCTTCCCCTCAGTCTCGCTCCATCCAGCGCCCACGTCGTCTTTCGTCTACGGTCCGCTCGCGCGGATCTGCGCTCTGGATGACGTAGAGAGGGGGGCGTGTCAGAGGATGCCCGCGTTGGACGTGATGCGACTGCCTTCCTCTCCCCATTAGGATTAGCGAAGTTGGACGGCACCTACTGAGGCAACTCGAAGATCATAAGCTCTTCCGGATTCAGAAACGAGTACCCGTACACGTACCGATCATCCGCAGAGACCGTGAAGAAGTGCACCGGCTCGGCCAACGTGTAGGCCGCAACCAGCGAACCGCTCCAATCCCACACCTCCAACACCGGGTGGTACCCCTCCGGGGCAAGCATCTCTTCCTCCTCTGCAAGCGGCGCGAGCATGTAGGCGAAATGCTGGGTGCCGTGACCAAATATTCGTTGCCAACCTGTCGTCTCGCGCGGTCCCACGTCTACGCGCTCCTCCACCAGCTCGCCACGGCGGTCATACAACCGTACGCGGTCGTGATTGAGGTACATCGCATAGAAGGCACTACCGTCGGGCGAGGCCACCAGCCGCTTCATAAACGACTCATACATTTCCCGTCCGGAGAGCCTCAAGTCAGGATATTCCCCGAACGCACGGGATTCGGCAGATGCCAGATCCACGAGTAAAAACGGGCTACGATCTTCGCCCGCCGGCGCAACCGTGGCGACGTATGTGAGCGAGTCGAGACGCGTGACCGTATTTAACGGGCCCCGCCGCCCGTCGTACGGTAACGGGCGTTCGTGTGTAAGCGTGAGCTCATCCTCACCAATCTCGAAAGCGCGGAGCACCTGCCGGTTGGCGTCATCGACTTCAACCACATTGCTGAACATGTTGATCGATGCTGCCGATACAGGAGCGCTGAACTCGCCCGGCCCTTCGCCCTGCACCCCCCAGGTGTAGAGGGGTGCAACGTCAGGAAGGGAAAAGAGCGCGAAATACTGCTCGGGGCCGCTATTTAGGACGATCAGTGTTGAGTCGGTGGCAAACAGCCCCCGGACGTTGAGATCGCTCCCTACGTCCACCGATCGCACAGTGGTGAGCGTATCATACGTGACGGCATCGCCCACACCGGGTGAGCGCGGCTCCTCGCTTGTGCACGCTGAAATCATAAAGATGGCGAGTACAAGATGAAGTGTGGTGCGCATTGCTTATTTGGTAAGGTTTACTGTGAGCTCAGTTACTTCCCCGACGTACAGTGGAAATAAAGGTTACACAGTTTAACCCCCCAATGACAATCGCAAACATACAGCAGCATGTTCATCATCATTCCCGAAGCGCATTGAGAAGGTCTGTTGTTAGGTGAACGCTGGTAGCTCGAATGGCGCCGAGACGGCGCCGCCCGTGCGTCGCGCCCGAGACGGACGCGACGAGAACAAGGTTGCGGCGGGCGGAAAACACCGGCTACGATACACAACAGCACCTTGCCCGAACGTCATGGTGAGCGCAGCGAAAGAAGATGCTCCGCCGTCTCCGGCCCACCAACACGCGCCGGCGTTCAAGGTCAAGGGTGGGCGGAAAACACCGGCTACGATACACAACAGCATCTCCACCCAGCGTCATGGTGAGCGCAGTGAGCGAAGCGAACGAAGACGAACCACGACGCGTGAGGTTGAACAGAGCAAAAAGTGCAAACACCATTCTTCACCAATAGCCACGGTGGCGTCTGCGCATCCTCATTTCAGGTGATTGCGCAAATGTTTTTAGATCCTCAATACGCCCGTCAATCAGCGCCTCCTTCTTTCGTCGGGACCACCCTTTAATGCGTTGATCTGCCTCGATGGCGTCTTGGATACGGGCAAACTGCTCAGTGAACACAGCCTTCTGAGGTCTGCGGGATCTTGTGCACGTGCAGTTAACTCCTGCATGATGCTCGGCAATACGTTGCTTGAGGTTGGTCGTACATCCGGTGTAGTAGCTGTCATCACCACAGCGGAGAATGTAGACCCATGCTTTGTTCATGATGCCATTTCTGAAATCCCGAGCCCTTGTACCCTTGAAATTATATTGATCGCCGTACCCTTAGGCAATCGTCCCCCTTCGTCTTCGGCCCTCTAACGCGGGCCTGGGCTCAGGGTGACGGTAGATGCTAAATTGCGAGTACGAGGCCTGACTGCACCAACCACAACGTCATGGTGAGCGCAGAGAGCGAAGCGATCGAAGACGAACCATGACTCTGACAAAGAACCGGCCTCACCCCCGCGACGGCTCGGGAGCCTCCTCGGCGAATGTCTCCACCCCGTCGCCCTCCTGCTCTACATCATCCGCCTGCCGCTCCTTCGGGACGATGATGAGCAACCACAGCACGCCGAAGGCCACCTGCGCGAGTGCGAAGACCACAAACGTCGTTGCGAGGTCGAAGGCACCGAGCTCCAGCAACAGGCTGGCCAGCAGGATGGAGAGCGTATCCGCGATCATCACCAGCAGCCACTCCGTGGCGAAGACGCGGCCGCGGTAGCGGTCCTCCGTCCGTTTTTGCAGCAGCACGGTGGCCAGCACCCAGTTAGCACCACTGGAGGAATGGGCCGAAATCACTAACCCCACGAGCAACACCACCGACCAGATACCAAGATCCCAGGGCGCAAGTCCCACCGCAACGTAAAACACGCCGCTTACCGCAATAGCCGCCCCGAGCACGGTCGGCCAGTGGCGTTCATTGGTAAACACCGCTCGCGCCACGACCGGCCCGATGCCTGTGCCGATACCACGCGCCATGAA
>SLED01000393.1 GCA_007124945.1 Salinibacteraceae bacterium
TAATGGTTTAGGCGGTTTGTGATATCCGTTGCCCGATAAAAGTAGACTGAAAAAGATGAGTAACCCGACAAACGCTATAGCGGCCGAATCCACAGAAGAAGTATTTGAGCGCAAGGTGCGAGCCGAAGGGCTGACGTACGATGATGTACTGCTCGTTCCCGGGCGCTCCAGCGTTATGCCGCGTGATGCAAACACTGCCTCACGCCTCACGCGTAATATTCGAATCAACGTTCCAGTAGTGTCCTCCGCCATGGATACGGTTACGGAGTCCGCCATGGCTATTGCGCTTGCCCGTGAAGGAGGCGTGGGTGTCTTGCACAAGAGCATGAGCATTGAAGAGCAGGCTACCCAGGTTCGTCGGGTGAAGCGCTCTGAGAGCGGGATGATCCTCGACCCCATCACACTCAGTCCAGACGAGACCGTGGGCGACGCACGTGCGATGATGGCGCGCTATCATATCGGCGGTATCCCGGTAGTCGATGAGGAGAGCAGGCTTGTTGGCATTGTTACCAACCGTGACCTGCGCTTTCAGGTGGAGAATGAGCTTACGTTGCGGGAAATGATGACGACCGAGCCGCTAATCACGGCACCGGTAGGCACGACGCTGGATGAGGCGGAAGCGATGCTGGAGGAGCACAAGATCGAGAAGCTGCCCGTAGTCGATGAGGAGGGGTATCTGCGCGGGTTGATTACATTCAAGGATATAGAAAAGCGCAGGAAGCATCCGCTCGCGTCAAAAGACGAGCATGGCCGCCTTCGCGTAGGAGCTGCGGTTGGGGTTACCCCCGACTCCGTCGAGCGGGCGCTTGCTTTGCAGGCAGCGGGTGTCGATTTCATTGTGGTGGATACGGCGCACGGGCACTCGGAGGGTGTGATCAGTATGGTGAAGAAGCTGGTAGATGTGCTCGAAGAGCCCGACGTGATAGCTGGCAACGTAGGCACTGCCGAAGGGACGCGGGATCTGGTTGAAGCCGGTGTGGATGCTGTAAAAGTTGGTATTGGCCCAGGTTCTATCTGCACCACGCGCGTCGTGGCCGGCGTCGGCGTCCCGCAGCTTCACGCGGTGATGGAATGTGCAGCGGTTGCGCGGGCCCACGGCGTCCCGGTCATCGCCGACGGCGGCATCAAACACACAGGGGACATTGCAAAGGCGCTGGCTGGTGGCGCGGAGACGGTTATGATCGGAAGCCTCTTCGCAGCGGTTGAGGAAAGCCCGGGTGAAACGATTATCTACGAAGGCCGCAAGTACAAAAGCTACCGTGGGATGGGCTCCGTTGGGGCGATGGATGAAGGCAGTAAAGACCGATATTTCCAGGATGCCGAGGACGACCTCAAGAAGCTCGTTCCAGAGGGCATTGAAGGCCGGGTACCGTACAGTGGTACGCTCGGCGAGGTGATCTATCAGATGATCGGTGGGCTGCGTGCAGCGATGGGCTATTGCGGATGTCGTACGGTGCAGGAGCTTTATGAGAACGCGCAGTTCGTACGGATCACGTCGTCCGGGCTGTATGAGAGCCATCCGCACAACGTACACATTACCAAGGAGGCGCCCAATTATAACGTGCGGCGGTCCTAATCCGCAGCTCTTCGCGCTTGTTCATTCAACTCGACCCCCATGCGTTTTCAAAGCAGCATTCTCTCGGCCCTCAGTTCCCACGATGCCGATGCCGTCCTGCTTTCCTTTCTTCCGGATATCCGGTGGTGTGTTGGCTTTTCAGGATCGAATGGTCTTCTGCTCGTCAGGAGGCAGGGGGATGAACTGGATGCCCACTTCGTAACTGACGGAAGGTATAAGGCTCAGGCGGCGCATGAGGTGGCGGATGCGCAGGTGCACGTGCCTGGGTACAACTTACTGCCGTACATGGTAGAGGAGGGACTCTTCGATGGGCTCAACACCGTCCTCTTCCAGAAGGATTACGTAACCGTAGAGCAGCAAGAGGATTGGGCGTCTAAGGTGGAAGACGTCTCGTGGAAAGGCGCCTCCTCAGTTCTTACACGGGCGGTAGCGCAGAAGACAGACGAGGAAATCGAACAGATTCTGGCAGCGCAACGGATTACCGAACGAGTCTTCGCCTACATCATCGATTTCATAGAGCCGGGAATGACGGAGCAGGAGGTAGCAGCCCGGATCATTTACGAGCATCTGAAACGGGGTGCAGAGAAGATGTCTTTCGATCCGATTGTTGCCTCCGGAGCCAATGGGGCGCTGCCGCACGCCCGCCCATCTTCCAAAAAGATACAGGAAGGCGAGCTACTCGTGATCGATATGGGTTGTATCGTAAACGGCTATGCCTCGGATATGACCCGTACGATCGCCATTGGACAGCCATCACCGAAGGCGCGGGAGGTATACGACACCGTGCTCAAGGCTCAGAATGCAGCGATAGAGGCAGCAAAGGCTGACATCCTATCGAACGTGCTCGATAACGTGGCCCGGCAGGTGATTGAAGAGCAGGGCTTTGGTGAGTACTTCTCTCATGGCCTTGGCCACGGGGTTGGGCTTCAGGTTCATGAGTGGCCACGCGTGTCGTATCATGTATCGTATCCACTACCGGTCCGAGCAGCCGTTACCATAGAGCCCGGAATATATATCCCTGGGGAGGTGGGAGTTCGAATAGAGGATATCATAGTGCTTGAAGAGGATGGATGTGTTAACCTCACTTCCGCTCCAAAGGACCTAATCGTCGTGGAATAACTCTTTTTCCCTATGGCTTCCGAGCAGGCACATAAAATTCTCGAGTTGCCCAGCGAGCACGCGAGCCTCGAAGTGATTGTCGAGACCGTGGAGCAGTACGGTGCTACGCACGAGCTGGGCGAGGATCTCACCTACAGATTGCTGATGGTGTCAACCGAAGCGGCGACAAACGCCATCCGGCACGGCAATCAGTTCGATGAGCAGAAGCCTATTATCGTTGAGTTGAGTCTTTCCGAATCACAGGTTGAGCTGTGGGTGCGTGATAAGGGTGTAGGGTTCGATCGCTCGGCGGTAGCCGATCCCCTTGAGCCGGATAATATGCTTGAGGATAGCGGCCGCGGTCTCTTCCTGATTGAACAGATGGCTGACGAGGTGAGCTACGAAGACGACGGCCGTACCATGCATGCTCGCTTTAGCAGACCGGACGGTGACGGGCGTGCATGAGCAACAGGGCCGGTATTCCGTCGTCGGGCTTGTACTCTGTGCGCTCAGCGTCGGGGGCATCGCCATACTGCTCTATCAACCTGATGCCTGGTACGAAGCTCATGTCTATGGAATGACCCTGCTGGCTGGTATTGGGACAGCCGGTACGGTGGTGATCTGGCGCTCGGGCACGCTGTCTATTCGAGCCCTTATTCTTGGCGCCATCGCCTTTCGCATTGCGCTGCTGCCCGTCGTTCCACTCCTCTCAGATGATGTGTACCGGTACCTCTGGGATGGTGTGCTGCAGCTTCAGGGAATCAACCCGTATGAGTCTCTACCGTCCGACGAACGGCTGGCTCATTTGCATGACTCCGTGTTGTTTGAAGAGATGAACTCGCCTGAGTTCTTCTCCGTGTACCCACCGCTTTCGCAAGTATTTTTTGCGATCGGGGCGCTTGCCTATCCGCTGGGGTGGGAGGCGGCATACTATCTGCTTAAGGTGCTCTTCGTAGGTATTGAGATGGGCGGAGTTGTGGCGCTCGCAAGCCTGGTGAAAGCGCATCACGCTGTGCTGTACGCGTGGAATCCACTCGTTGTGATTGAGGTGGCAGGGCAGGCGCACACCGAAGCAGTGATGGTGGGATTGTTGCTCGGGGCCGTCTGGGCAGTCCACCATCAGCGTATCGGGCTGGCTTCGGTGCTGGTGGCAGGGGCAGGGATGGCCAAACTTTATCCATTCGCCTTACTCGGGTTGCTGTTTGTCCGCTACGGATGGAGAGGCCTTTGGCCCGGTTTGGTGCTGGCTCTATCGCTTGGCGCGTTGTACTTGCGTCCGTCGCATCTGACGAACATGCTTGAGTCGCTTGAGCTCTATGTGTCCTATTTTGAGTTTAACGCCGGCCTGTATTTCCTGCTCAAGGAGGTGGGATGGATTGTCAGCGCCTCAGATCCATCCAGTACTGTTGCCGGGATTCTCACGCTGGTGGCAGCTGTGGCGGTATGTGTGGTATTATGGCTGATGTACACGCAGCGGTTCCCTACCGGAGCGCATGGCTTTGCGATTGCCTCTTATGCCGTTATTGCAACTTACATTCTTACAGCTACTACCGTACATCCCTGGTATCTGCTTGGGCTACTTGCTCTGCTACCGTTGCTCCCGTCGAGCCATTTCGGGCCGTGGTTGTGGCTCTCCGTTGCGTCGTTAGGAACGTATGCTCGGTATGTGGACGGCGCTTACTGGCTCTTCGTATGGATATCCTGGCTCGGTTTCGCAGCGTTTACGCTCGCGATACTGTTCGTATATCGAGACCGATTACTTTCCCGTCTCATGCGCTATCGAGCTGAAAGGAAAGCTGCACTTATCACCCGGGCGATTGAGCAAGAGATAGAGAATGAACACCGACCCCGCATTCTGGATCTCGGGGCTGGAGAAGGTTATGTGGGGCAGTCGCTTCAAGCGCAGCTGAATGCAGACGTCGTCCTGGCTGACGTGCGAAAGAGTAACAAAACCACGCTTCCGTTTCTGAAGGTAGACGGAGTGGGTATTCCGCTGGAAGATCAGAGTGTTGATATTACCGTGGTGGTCTTCGTGTTACACCACGTTAAAGATCCGGAGCAGTTGATTCAGGAGGCGAAGCGCGTCACATCGGGGCCCATTGTTGTCGTAGAGTCTACCTGCGAGGGCCCGGTTTGGTGCTGGCTACTTGAGCGTGTAGATCGTTTCGCGAACTGGCTTCGGTCCGATGGTGCGATGGGGGAGCAAGTGGTTCACTTCCGTTCGCCGGAGGAGTGGCTTTGTATGATGAGGAGAGGTGGCTGGCAAGCAAGGATTCTCGCAAGAAAAGGCTCGCCGTTTCATCGTGTCGTACTGCTACGGGCAGAACGGTTGCAAAGCTCTTAAGTGCGTGGCAACCTTCGTGAGTGTTTCGTCGGTTACCTCATCTGGAGCCTCAATCCATTCGTAGTGATCGTAACGACGAAACCATGTCAGTTGCCGTTTGGCGTATCGGCGGCTGTTTCGCTTTATCAGGCGGCGCATCTCTTCAAAGGGGATTTCACCATCCAGAAAATCGAACACCTCGCGATAGCCTATGGTGCGCAGAGGGGGAGCAGACCGATCAACACCCTCACGCACGAGCGCCTTTACCTCGTCTACAAGACCCGCCTCAAGCATTACGTCTACACGCCGGTTTATGCGATCGTATAGTTCATCGCGATCTCGATGCAACACGACCGTGTCGAATTGGAATGGTGGGGTAGGAGTCTGATCGTGGAAATACGAGAGCGGTTTTCCGGTAGCCTCAAACACCTCCAGAGCACGCTGCACACGCTGTGTCTTCGTAGAGTCCATCGTCCGAGCCGCGGCGGGGTCAACCTCCTGAAGCCGGGCAAACATCTTCTCAGGACCATGTCGATTCATGTCCGCTTCTACTTCAGAGCGAACGTCCTGCGGCACGTCCGGGATATCAGCCAGGCCTTCTTGAAGTGCATGCAAGTAGAGCGTTGAGCCACCGACGACCAGCGGAAGATTGCCGCGCGCGACTATGGCCTCCATTCGTTTCCATGCAAGGCTTGCAAATGCGCCAGCAGATAGCGCGGTGTCGGGTTTAAAAACGGAGCACTCGTCAATGAAATGATGTGGAACGTGTCCGAGCTCTTGCTCCGTGGGCTTCGCAGTACCGATCGTCAGTTCCCGGTACAGCTGTCGGCTGTCTACCGACACTATCTCAACAGGCGCTCGATCAGCTATCGTCAGGCTGAGGGCCGTCTTGCCAACACCTGTAGGACCGGTAATGACGGGAATGGTAGGACTATTTCTTTTCACAACAGGTCTGTATGAGGGTAAAACAAGAAAGCCTGTCGCTCTGATGAGCGACAGGCATCTTGTGCAAGCAGTGAGTCAGGATTTGTTTTGCTGTTTCCCAAAGCGTACGAAAGCGGAGCCGGAAAAGCAAATACAATCGCGTCGCCGACCGGCTATATGCGCCTTATCGCGTGCTTTGGCACTACAGCGATGATTCCATCTCTTCCCAGTTATATCCCTCTGCTTTACTCATCTCCTGCGCAGCGAGTGTGAGGAAGATACCGTAAATGACCTTCGAAGAGACATCAGCTACCGTGTACGTCATGTGGCGAGCTACGACGGCTGCTTCACTTAACGCGGCCTCAAGGCCAAGTCCTCCGAGCATACCGAAGAGGTAGGGCATCAAATAGGCGCCTGGATATAGCATCCAGGAGAGGAAGAAGAGGATCCAGATCGAGCCAAGGTACTTCTGAGCTCCTTCCGGTGCGCCCTCCTTTCCTTCGTCGATCACCTTCTTCATCAGGTACAAAATATGAAAGAAGAAGATCGTAGAGATCACACCCCAGACAAAGAACAGGGTCGGATTGGTAACCTCATAGTACTGGCCCGCGTATCCGGTCAGGATCATGGCTGTACCGGAAAACCAGAACTGATTACGGACGGAGCTAAAGGAACTCGTTGTAAGAGTCACCACGAAGAGGATCTGAAAAAGCAGCATTGGAACGTCAATGAGCCAGTTCAGATAGCGGAAGCCGTTATTGAACAGCGCCTCCGACCCCTCTAACATGTAGCGTGCCGTCTCCGTGTCGTATTCAAACGCGTTCAGCCAATTCTGCTGCTGGATGAGGAGCAGCAGGAAGGCCGAAACCATAACTACGACCGAAAGGACGGACGAAATCCGATACTTCGGTTTGACGGTTTTGATGGTGAGCACAAAATAGAGAAGCCCGGCCAGCATCACCGCGTAGCCAAGCGTTAGAACGTGTGCAGATAGCTGAAAAGCCATCTCTGTATATCCACTTTCAAGCCCTACATAGTTCTCGAAAGTGGCATTGCCAAGTTGGTCGATTAACTCATCGAGCATGCAAGTGCCTCCCGTAATGGAATAAGGTAGAATGTAAGGAATTGGTTGCCATACAAGACGGGTACATATGTTACGTTCAGAAACTTTCAGAAATTAGTGAAAGCAACGGACGTTTATGGTGCCGCCTCTGGCTAACTATGTCTCGTATTCTACCAGACAGGAAGGATAGATGAAATAGGAGGCATCCAGTATACCAACCACGTTACGTGTCCAACGAACTGCTTACAGGCGATTTACTCGCCGGCGTTTCTGATCGCATGTCTTGTTTGCTGATAAGGTCGCCAGTTAAGAATAGTGCGACACCCTGGACAACCAACAAGTTTGTAACAAGAAAGAATGTAGCTTCCTCAATGGGTAGACCGAAGGGATTTATCCCAAATGTGTACTCAGAAGAAATCTCCCAGATGCCATCGGATATGGCTACCCAGTCAGCTATCCATAGATATACCGTGCTTCCTGCAACCGCGCCTCCTGCCATCCAGCGCATCATACCCCATAGCAGGCTGCCGCCATAGATCCACATGCCCAGGAGTACGGGTGCCGCCCAGCTGAGAATCAGTCCCATATACAGCGCACTGTCGTCTCCGAAGAACAAGAACCAGAAGCCCGCTATCGTCAGTGCGGCATACAGGATGCTTCCTACAAGTTGGGGACTGCTCAACCACGGAGGTAGTGGCTGGGACGTCCACTCTTTATTGCGCCCCAGGATGTGATAAAACAGCAGCCCGGTAAAGATTGGTTGCAAGATGAAGAAGGCATACTCTTCATAGGGAACGTAAAAGATTGTTCCCAGGACCCTATCGGGGCCATACCACCATACCTCGCGATAGACGAGGTAGTTGTCCCACGGTGTTGTGTACACGAACGCGATGATGCACACCAGCGCAATAGACCAGCGTGCGCGTTTATTGCCGCGCCCCGCCAGAGGCTTGGGAAGCGTGGCCGCCATAATGACGATGGGCAGCGCCAGGTACAGAAGCAGAAAGTTAAGGTAACTCATTAGATAATTAGCTTAGATCTTGAAGTACCACATGCGCGGCGTTTCGGCCGGAAGCACCCATGATGCCGCCTCCAGGGTGCGTGCTGGCTCCGGTGAGATAGAGACCATCGACTGGTCCGCGATACGTGCTTAGCTGCATGCTGGGCCTCATCATAAACATCTGATCAATGCTCATCTCCAGGTGCATGACGTTGCCCCGTGGAAGATGGAGATGACGTTCAAGCCACTCCGGATGTTGAAAGAGTTGACCGACCACGCTCTCTCTGGTGCCGGGGGCATACTGTTCGAACGTGTCGAGCAGGTTATCTGCCACCGCCGGCGCAATGGAGTCCCACTTTTCACCGTTTGCCAGTTCGTAGGGATAGTACTGACCCCACAACCACAGGACTTCATGCCCAGCAGGGGCGAGGCTATCATCGACTGCACTAAATGACATGGCAACTATCGGAGGATCGACGGCTGGCTTCTTACCCATAAAATCTCCAAACGCCGCGTCGATCTGGTTAACTGAATGACACAGCAGTTGAAGCGGAATACGAGCCTCTTCCGACGGGTCGGCACGATACTGAATGGGTTTGTCGAGTGCAAGCCGCAGAATCGCGCCAAAGCCGTTTCCAACGCGCATCTGTCGAGCGGCTGCTGATTTTCGGAACGGCTCAGGCAGCAATCGAGTGAGCGTTTCAAGGATATGGGTGCCCGACACCACGGCCCGGCTTGTGTACGCGCGCCCGTCGACGCGCACGCCCACTGCACAGGTACCTTCGACAAGAATTTCATCGGCGGGACTGTTGACCATGACGTCGCCGCCGTGCGCCTCGATGTGGCTCTTTAACGCTTGCGTGAGCATGCCTGACCCCCCGCGTGGGCGTGCAATTCCGCCCTCGTGATAGAGCGGGTGCCAAAGCACGAAGGGCCCCGACATAGGCTCTGTGGGCGGCGGGCCCGATTGCGCCGCCATCCAAACCAGCATCGCCTTAAGCTTATCCTCGCGGAAGTACTCGTCGATCACCGCTCCGTACGGACGCGTTATGTACCGTAGCGCATCCTGCGTGCTTAGGCGGGTAGATGGACTTCCGGCAAAAGCCTTTCCGAGAGAAAGGGCTGTTGGCGGGCTGAGAAAAACATTTGCAACGGAACGGGAGAAATCCCGCCAATCATCAATGAACCGACGATACGCGAGCCCTTCTCAGGGAAACTTCGATTCAAGGTGTTCAACCGTCCGATCCACGTCGCGGTAGATGTAGATAGCGTCTCCGTCCGGAAAGGGAGCGAAAAAGAGTGGATCGAGCTCGATGTACTCGAGACCGTAACGGGAGAGCCCCAGCTCTTCAACAATCGGCGTTAGGCGGATGAGGATGTGCGCACTACCGCCCAGGTCGAATTGATAGCCGGGAATGATTTCTCGTGTCGACACCGCTCCGCCCACCATATCCCGCTTTTCAAACACCCCAACCCGATACCCGGACTGGGCAAGGTACGCGGCCGTGATAAGCCCATTGTGTCCCGCACCAATCACGATTACATCATAATCCAAGGGCACATCAGGTTCGGTTACAGCGGTGGCGAGAGAGTAGTGTACTTATTTGGCAAGTGCGATGCAGTTAAGCTGCATCAGATTACGGAGATTTTGCATCCGACTGCATATACTTAGAGCGTCGTGGTCCGTCAATCTAACTCGTGTTTAAAAAACCAGCATACACCGCTTTCGAATGGCCAGTACCTCTCTTGACGACGTAGTAGGATTTCTTGAAAACGGCACGTGGATCGACGTCTCCCGACCCGTGCATGCGGATACGGTGGTGTGGCCTGGCGATACCCCCTTCAGCCGCAGTTGGATGCGTCGAACTGACCGTGGGGACACGGTGAATCTGAGCAGTATCAGCCTCAGTGTGCATACAGCTACTCATCTGGATGCCCCGCTTCACGTAGACGCATCAGCATCGCCCGTTGACGTGTTACCCATCGCGCATTTTGTGGGGCAGGTGCTGGTGATCGATCTCCAGAATACTGAGACTGAGACTATCCATCCGGATCTGGTCCAGAGCATTCCGTCAGAAACGAAAGCTGTTTTCTTCAAAACCAGGCATAGCAAGATTTCGGAGACGATTTGGGACAGCGATTGGCTGCCCATCGATCCTGAGACGGTAAGCAGGCTTTCGGCGGCGGGCGTTGTTCTGGTCGGTACGGATGCTCCTTCCGTCGATCCGCAGGAGAGTAAAACATTGCCGGCGCACCGCGCGCTTGCTGCGGCGGGTATGCTACAGCTGGAGGGGTTGCGTCTTTCAAAGGCAGAGGCTGGGGCGTATCTGTTCGTTGCCTTACCACTGAGGATTGAGGGCTCTGACGCCTCGCCTGTTCGTGTCGTCCTGTTCAAGTCCGATTAAATGCCGTTATTGCACGGAAAAGTATCAATAATGCAAACACGACAAACAAGGAGCGGGCCATTGCGTCTGAAATGGTAGATGAAAAGCTGCAAATCTAACTAAAGAGGTCTATGGATATACTTGATCGGGAAGTGCTCAAGGATCTGGCATCTACCACCGCAGCACCATGCGTTTCTATCTTCATGCCGAGTCAGCGGGTTGAGGCGGAGCAGCCGCAAAATATCATACGCTTTAAGAACCTCCTCCGTGAGGTTCGCAAGCAGGCGACAGAGCGTGGGATGAAGGCAGCCGAGGTTGATGACTTGCTCCAACCCGCAACTGACCTACAAGACGACGCAACCTACTGGCGTTCGATGAGCGATGGGTTCTGCGCATTTCTTACACCAGACAGCTATGAGTTTTACCGGCTGCCGGTTGACTTTGGTGAGACGGCCATCGTCGCCGATCATTTCTATTTAAAGCCGTTATTCCCGCTGATTGCCAGCAACAATCGTTTCTTCGTCCTGGCCCTGAGCCAGAACACGGTCCGCTTGTTCATGGGCACCCATTACGGGCTCGACCAGGTGGAAGAGGCGAAGATACCGGAAGGCATCGCCGAAGCGCTGGCCTACGATGATCCCGAACAGCAGCTACAGGTTCGATCCCATCGTACCGGCGGTGATGGAGGAGTCGGCGGAGAGTCGATCTATCACGGACAGGGGAGTGGCGAACAGGAGTTCAAGTCGAAGCCGCAGACCCGGCTGAAGCGGTACTTTCGTGAGATTGACGCGTCCATCCAGGACATCCTACAGAACGAAACCGCACCGCTCGTACTTGCGGGCGTCGAGTATTATTTGCCGATCTATCGCGAGGTAAATAGCTACCCTCATTTCCTGAGCGATCAGATTGTGGCCGGAAATCCGGATCAACTTACTGCCCATGAGCTTCATCAGAAGGTGTGGAGCGTGATGGAGCCTCACTTTACCGAAGCGCAAACGGAGGCAATCACTCAGTTCCAGAACCACTTTGAGCAGGGGAATGGTCGGGCCTCCGCGTCAGTGGAGGACGTGGTCAAGTCGGCTGCGTTCGGCAGGGTGGATACGCTCTTTACCCCGGTGGATGAAGTTATCTGGGGCGCATTCGATGATGAAGCCGGGTCGGTAACGCTCCATGGTGCACGGCAGCAAGAGTCGGTTGAGCTACTCAACCTGGCGGCCATGCACACCTTTACCAACGGAGGGACGGTGCACGCCCTCAAGCGTGAAAATATGCCGGTGGATGAGCCCGTTGCTGCTACATATCGCTACGCGGCGGATCTTAGTGCTGCCTGAGAAACCCTGTGGTTCCTAAAGCGGCATTAGGCCGGTAGTGGAGACGCTACCGGCTTTTTTCGTGTGCGCATCTCACAGTGCATTATTTGGGCTGTAACGTTTCCTATTGCGCGGACGCAGCGCTGCAGGAGCCGAACTTTCACACAGTAGAATTTTACATGTAGATGGCCAAGTCGATAAAAGTAGGCAACTTGGCCAGATTTTTGTCTTGAAGATCTCGTCAACAGGTTGTACTGTTTAACGTGTTCTTCTCACAGATCCAATTCGTCGCAGATGCAAGCACTGAATTTGCAGCATTTCCTTCAGGCCGGGTCTGACTTCGAGGCAGCGCAGTACCACGTGCTCGACGGGCTTCAGACCGTACGCCAGGCCTTCTCCAACAACCACATCTATCCGTACCTGGGCGGCCTTGTAAAGCTGTACAACACGTTACACTCCATCGTAGATCAGATCGATGATTTGCGCGACAGAGCTCCTGCCGAACTGGCGGGAGTAGACCTTGAGGCTGCCGAACTGGAGTACGAGCAGAGTCCTCTTTCCGATGCACAGGTGTCTTTTGTTGAAGACCTTATTCGTTGGGCGATGCCACGCATGCAAAGCACTATCGAGGAGGGACGGACAATCTTCGAGTTTGTTGACGAAAACCTCGAGCTTGAGGAAGTGGGCATCGTGCCGTCGTATGTGGAAGAGGGGTATCTATTCGTACCCGACCGGCAGACCAGTAGCCTGCATGTTTTGCAGTACCGTTTATCAGTATTCTCCGATGCCGGAGAGCGCTACAGATCGCTCAAAACGCATCACATAAAGAGCGTATTGCGGCGTGATGTGAGCCCCTCACCGCAGAGCCTGAAGCTTGATCTTATCGCAGAGAAGAGGGAATTGCCGAATCCAGCCACGTATGCATTTGATACGGATCTGGATTTCCCCTTTGATACAACCATGCTCCCCGTGGCAAAGCGGAAGTTAATCCGGTACCTCTCACGTATTGAAGGACAGGCGTAGCGTTACAGTTGCGCCAGCAGCCGCTCCGCAGCCAAGCGCCCTGATTGCATGGTATCGGGGACGGAAATTCCTTGTCGGTAGTTGCCCGCGAGAGTGAATCCAGGGTTGGTCTGCTCAACCTGTTCAAGGGCCCTTTTAACTGCGCCATAGCCCACGTTGTACTGCGGAATACCCCGTGTCCAGCTGGTGTAGTGCATCAGCATGGGCTCGCCTCGAACCCCAAGTAACTTCCGTAGATCGCGTTCAACAACATCCCGCGCCTCGTGGAGGCTCTGTTGCGTCAGCGCGGGACGACGAGCTCCTCCAACCATGGAGGTAAGCAGGACATGATCTTCCGGAGCACGATTGGGAAAAAGCGTAGATGTGAAAATGGTGCCGAGGATTTTTACGCCAGACTCCACGCGTGGAACGAGCATTCCAAATCCATCCAGCTTATGATCTACGTTTCGTCGCGGGTACCCGAGTGCTATCACGAGTAACGGAGGATGGGACACGCTGCGAAGCGCAGGAGCGGCGTCCAGAGGTGTTGAGGATAACTCACGGTGTTTGTGCAGGGGGAGGGTGGAGATCACTCCATCGACTCGTAAACGATCCGGTGTACGCTCGAAGCCTTCCTCCACCTCAACAGTCCACCGCCGGTCCTCGCGGGTGATGCCCACGACCCGCGTATCCAGTCGAACGTCGCCAACCTGCTCAACCAGGGCGGAAATGAGCTGCTGCATTCCGTTTTGAAAGTTGAAGATCCGGTATCTGGGTTTTCGCTTCGTCGCGCCTTTACCGGCCAGCAGTGCCTTAATGACTGAGCCATAATTGTTCTCCATTTCCGGAAGCGTCGGAAAGGCATGGGCAACAGAGAGGTTGTCCGGGTTACCAGAGAAAATGCCGGCAACCATCGGGTCTGCCCCGAACTCAAGCGCCTCGCGCCCGAAGCGGCGTCTAACAAATGCAGCTACGCTTTCTTCCTCTCCGTTTGACTGCTGCTCTACCAGCAGCTCCATCAGAAGGCGGATTTTCCCAGGTATGCTAAATGCTCGCGTGGTGAGAAAGGAGGCTGGTGAAGACGGTAACGGTACCGGCTTTCCGTCGCGTACAATGAAGCGTTTGTTTGCCTTGTCAGATGCTTCCACCACGGACTCACGCAGACCGAGCTCATCAATCATCCGCTCCAGTGTTGGAGTGCTTTCGCGAATGGTTGACGGGCCGTGTTCGACCAGGTAGCCTCCGGAGTTGGACGACTGAATCATCCCGCCAGGAGTATGCCGGCGTTCCAGTACTTCAACATCCACTCCTGCCCGCTCCAGATGATAGGCTGCCGTCAGTCCTGCTATGCCGCCTCCCAGTACTGCTACCGTAGCCATAAGGTCGTCATGGTGTTCTTGAGAATAGCTCGTAGTGGATCACGAATCTATACACTGCGGTGGGGAAGTGGGTCACGTTGTCCCGTAACCCTTTCAAAACGGAAAAGCCGCCTCACAGCTTAAGGGCTGTTGCGAGGCGGCTTTTCACGCTGCTTAGTCGGTGGGTTACGGTTTACGGAGCGCCGTGTAGAACGAGTTCATTTCAACGCTTCCGTCTTGGGCCCGGGACGGGCGAAGGACGCGAATAATGAAGGACTCACCGGAGGGGAGATCCCGATAGACTTCCAGAAACTCGCTGCGATTGCTTACCGGCTCACGATTCACCTCGGTGATGACGTGACCCTGGCGCAGTTCCCCATCGCGGTATGCCCGGCTCGTGCGACTGATCTCCGTTATCAGCACACCCTCCACATTATCAATGCCTCGAATGCCGAGTCGGCTAAGGGCTTCCGGTGTGGCGTCAGTCAGGCTAAGCCCCATCTCTTCAAGTTCCCCGCTGATATCGTCATCGGGCTGGGGGCTTTGTGGCTGGCGACCCGCAAGGGCTTCCTCATCGGGGCGTTCGCCCAATTCCACTGTCATCGTCCGCCGGTCACCCGATTCGTCAACCAGGGTCATCTCTACGGATTCACCCGGCCGCTTATTACCGATGATAGTCCGGACCTGATTGAAATCACGCAGTTCACGTCCGTCAACACTGATCACGATATCACCGGGCGAAATGCCAGCCGCTTCCGCGGGCGTATCGGGCTGCACTTCTATGATTTGCGCTGTACCCCGCGGGATATCAAGCGCATCTGCGAGAGAACGCGATACCCGGTCGAAATTAACCCCAAGGTAGGCGCGCTTAACCGTGCCGTCTGCGATGAGCTGGTCGACGACGTTTTCGACCACGTTAACCGGGATGGCAAAACCGATGCCCATGTTACCGCCTGTCCTGCTCATAATCGCGGAGTTGATACCGATGAGCTCGCCACGAATATTCACGAGTGGACCTCCGGAGTTACCCGGGTTAATCGCCGCGTCTGTCTGAATCAACTCTGCAAACAGGTTGATGCGCTGCGAAATTTCCGCGCTCGTCCGGTTCGTAGCGCTGACGATCCCCGCTGTTACCGTATTCTCCAGATCCTCTGAAAGCGGGGAGCCAAAAGCCAGTGCCCATTGACCAACACGTAGGTTGTCGAAGTCTCCGAATGATACGGTTGGGAGATCTGAAGCATCGATCTTAATTACAGCGAGATCGCTACCGGAATCCGATCCCACAATTTCTGCGGGATAGTGACGTCCATCGTAGAGGCGCACCTCCAGATTGTCAGCCTGATCGATGACATGATGATTGGTGATAATGTGGCCATCTGAAGAGGCAATGACTCCCGAGCCGAGTCCCGGCCGTATCTGCTCCTGATCTCCACCGTTACCAAAGGGAGAGCCGAAGAAATCTTCGAACGGCGTACCCTCAAAGGGATTCGGGCGTCCTTCAACAACCTGTTCGGAGCGAATCTGGACTACCGTGCGATTTACCCGCTCGGAAA
>SLED01000270.1 GCA_007124945.1 Salinibacteraceae bacterium
CGCCGGCGTCCTGATCGCATAACTTCGCGTCCCGCGCCCCGGCGATGTTTCTACCATTTATCTACATCATCGCTGGATTCGGCCTGCTGTACGTGGGTGCCGAGTTGCTGGTGCGCGGCGGTGGTGGTATTGCCCGCTACGCCGGCATGAGCCCGCTTGTCGTTGGTCTTACCGTTGTGGCATTTGGGACAAGCAGTCCGGAACTACTGGCCAGCGGCACGGCAGTCTGGCTCGGGCAGCCCGATATAGCTGTGGGCAATGTCGTAGGGTCCAACATCGGCAACATCGCGCTAATACTCGGCCTTGCAGCCATTATTCATCCCATTTCTGTCTCGGCCCGCCTTATTAAAATTGAGATACCGCTGCTCATCTTCGTTACGGCGGGGGTAGCCACTTTGCTGTACACGGACAATTTGAACGCTTTGGCAGGAACCGGCCTGCTGTTCGGGCTGGTGCTTTACACTTCCCTGAGCATCTGGCGAGCGAGGCAAGAACCGCTCGTGGTAAAGACACAACTGACAGGTACCTCACCCCGGCCCTCATCGTCTTTCTGGCGCCATCTGGCCGCGGCTATCCTCGGACTGGCCATGCTGGGACTCGGCGCGCACTTGTTTGTAAGCGGTGCGATTACTACGGCTGAGACGCTCGGTGTTAGCGACTGGCTCATTGGTGTTACTCTTGTGGCTATCGGTACGAGCCTGCCTGAGCTTGCCGCCACACTGGTTGCTGCGCTGCGCGGCCACACCGATATTGCGGTCGGAAATATCATTGGCTCCAACCTTTTCAACCTGCTGGGCATTCTGGGCCCGGTGGCGATGCTGATCCCGCTAAAAGAGGTGTCCGTGGATTTGGTCGATCTTGCATTTCTAACAGGGCTCTCCCTCGCTCTCCTACCCCTGATGCGTACAGGCTGGTCGCTTTCCCGCCGCGAAGGTGCGCTGCTTATCCTTCTGTACGTTGGTTATATCGGATTTCTGATCACGGCGTAGTGCCGACATCAGGAGGAGAATTATTCCACCGCCTCCGGCACGAACTCCTTCGTGGACTTAAAGCGGATATCCTTCCATTCTTCCATCGTCCGGTTGAGATACCACGTGCTATACGTTAGAAATGCCAGATCGCCCGCGCCGTCGGTATAGAGATCGTTCTGAAACCGTGATCGGAATTCCGCGAAGCGTTTTTTGTCGTCCGATTCAACCCAGCGTGCCGCTGATACATTCACCCCTACGAGTTGCGCATCTACATTGTACTCCGTTTTCAATCGTTCAACCGTAACGTCGAACTGAAGCTCACCTACCGCTCCGAGGATGAAATCACTTCCCTGCAGAGGACGATAAACCTGAATGGCGCCCTCCTCGCTGAGCTGCTGAAGTCCCTTGGCCAGATGTTTTGCGCGGAACGGGTCATTCAGCTGCACTTTGCGAAAGCGCTCCGGCGCGAAGCTCGGCACCCCGGTAAACCAGAGCGTCTCGTCAGTCGAGAAGCTATCCCCGATGCGAATTGTGCCGTGATTGTGCACTCCAATGATATCCCCAGGGTACGCCGTGGTAACACCCTCGCGCTCCTGCGCCATAAACATGGTGGCGTTATTGATACGCAAATCCTGTTCAAGGCGATGATGCTTCACCGTCATTCCACGCTCAAACCTACCACTGCAGACCCGCACGAACGCGATCCGGTCGCGATGACGCGGGTCCATGTTGGCCTGGATCTTAAAAACCAGGCCGGAGAACTGCTCCTCATCCGGCTGTACCTCCCGCGTGATCGTCTTCCTCGGCTGTGGGGCAGGTGCGATATCAACAAACGTATCCAGCATCCGCTTGATACCAAAATTGTTGAGGGCTGAGCCGAAAAACACCGGGGTCTGGCGTCCTGCGCGATAGGCCTCTTCGCTAAAGTTCGCACCGGCCTCAGAGAGAAGATCAATCTCGAATCGGATGTCCTCAGCTCTCGAACCCATCAGCTCGTCGAGCAATGCCTCGACATCTTCGGTGACCGGCACCGTATTTTGAGTTCCTGCGCCTTTCGAATAAAGATGGATGGCTTCCTGACGAAAGTCGTACGTGCCTCGAAATAGCCTTCCCATGCCCAGCGGCCAGTTGAACGGTACGGCTTCAATGCCCAACGTTTCTTCGATATCGGACAGTAGATCAAGCGGCGGCAAACCATCGCGGTCCAGCTTGTTGATGAAGGTGATAATTGGTGTGTTGCGCATCCGGCACACCTCCATCAGCTTCTTCGTCTGCGGCTCCACGCCCGCCGCGTGATCCAGTACCATGATGACACTATCGACGGCCGTGAGCACGCGATAGGTATCTTCTGAAAAATCTTTGTGACCGGGAGTATCGAGCAGATTAATCTTGCAGCCGCTGTACTCAAACTGCATCACAGATGACGTGACTGAGATGCCCCGCTCCTTTTCCATATCCATCCAATCGCTGGTAGCATGGCGACGGGATTTGTTGGCGCGCACCTCTCCCGCTTCATGAATGGCCCCACCCATGAGAAGCATCTTTTCCGTAAGAGTGGTTTTTCCGGCGTCCGGGTGACTGATGATGCCGAATGTACGGCGCCTTGCGATTTCTCTTTGCAGAGGCGTCTTTTTCGCTACAACTTCCATGGTTTCTTCGCTCGGGCAAAATGCGGTAAACAAAAGTGCTGTGCAGGCAGTGGCGCCCCTTCAGCACGTAAGTCTCTGTAAGAAGCCGCTGCATTTTTGCACACAGCCTATTGATACGCCCTGAAAGCATTTTGCGTTCAGTACGATAGGTTAATTCTTCTAAGACACCGGACTCAGGGCGCAGGGTCATCCGTAGACGGTGGTGACGAAGAATCACTGACGCAGACGTCATAACCCCAGGCGCCAGCCGATCGACCGATCTCTTCGCCGTATTCAGCGCCTACCACCCCGCCGGCCACCACGCCAGCGATACCACCCAGCTTTGGCGTAGCGAGTAGGGACCCAGCAACAAAGCCCGCCGTCATGCCCAGGCTCGTACCAACCATCCGCCCTGCAACACCCGCGGCGTGCGTCGTGGCACCGGCATAATCTCCCTGCCTGATGCAACCAACCGCCTCCGTTGCGTCCAGTACTCCACGCGCATACGACACGCCACGGGTAACTTGCACCGCAGCACCTCTTACAAATGAAATCATACCGTAACTCGCCACCTTTCGAGAATCGTTTACTGCTCACTACGAACGCGAACTGCCGGTAGGTTCACTGCCGCTCGGAATATTTCAACGTTCTTGACCTGCAAAGGAACGATGAAATGCTGACACGCATTAAGCTTGCTGTTAATTCAAACTGCCACAACTGGGTGCATTTGATGAATAAATTCAGGTACGTATTTCTCGCCACCGTACTAATCGTATTTACAGTTGCAGCCTGTGATGCGCCGGACGACGTGGATCCTGCGAACACAGCGAACAACGCTAACGATACGTGGGAGCCGCTTGAGCTCTCCTCAGAGTATGCACGCCTGCTTGTAGACCGGGTAGTCGCTGATCTCGAGCACCCCTGGTCTATTGCGATCATGCCGGACGAGAGTCTGCTCGTAACCGAACGTCCCGGACGATTGCTACATGTCCGAGATGGAGAGGCCACGGAAATATCCGGTGTCCCTGAGGTGGAGGCCCACAACCAGGGTGGCCTGCTCGAAGTCGCTCTGCATCCCGAGTTTGAGGAAAATAGCTACGTGTACCTTACGTACTCCAAGCCTAACGCTGATGATGAGACCGCTACGACTCTGGCGCGGGGCGTTCTCGATAATGGAGCGCTAACCGATGTGGAAGACATTTTCGTTCAAAACCAGTACTCCTCGCCCGGTCGTCACTATGGCTCGCGCCTTGCATGGCTCAGTGATGGTACCCTGCTCATGAGCATTGGTGATCGCGGCGCGGATCCACCGCGCGCGCAGGACGCATCCGACCATGCCGGCACGCTTTTACGCCTGACGGACGATGGAGGGGTTCCAGATGATAATCCGTTCCTTGATGATGCTGACGTAGCTGACGAGATCTACTCCTACGGACATCGCAACATTCAGGGGCTGGTGGTCGACCCCAGTGACGACACGATTTGGGCAACTGATCACGGGCCTCGTGGCGGCGACCTGCTGGTCCGGGTGGAGGCCGGAGCTAATTACGGCTGGCCCGTAGTAACGCAGGGCCTGGACTACCGGACGCAGGAGCAATTCCCTGATGCCGAGGCGCGCTCCATGGAAGGCATCGAAGATCCATTCTACGAATTCCTGCCTACCCTGGCGCCCTCAGGCCTCGCGCTTGTCACGCACGACGCGTTTGAGCGCTGGCAGGGCGACCTCCTTGCAGGCGGGCTACGCGCTGAGCGCATTCGGCGCGTGGTTACCTCTGACACCCAAGTACTTCACGAAGAGGAGTTGCTGCTACAAGAAATCGGAAGGATCCGCGATATACGCGAGGCCCCGGACAGCAGCTTCTTAATTGCGACGGACCACAGCGACGGAGCTGTTTATCGGGTTTCTCTGGCCGACTAACACGC
>SLED01000106.1 GCA_007124945.1 Salinibacteraceae bacterium
CGGGTTCGCCACTTACGACAACAGCTTCTGCGCGCGGGAGACGACGTTATCAACATTAAAGCCGAGCTGCTCCATCACCGTAGCCCCGGGAGCCGAGGCGCCGAAACGCTCCAGACCCACAATATCACCGTGGGGGCCGGTGAACCGCTCCCATCCGAGCGACACCCCGGACTCCACTGCAAGGCGCTGTGTCACGTCCGGCGGCAGTACGGTATCCCTGTACTCCTGCGGCTGCGCATCGAAGAGCTCCCAGGAGGGCATACTCACGACCCGAACGTCAACCCCATCCGACCGCAGAGCCTCCGCGGCGTCGACGCACAGCGACACCTCGCTTCCGGAGGCGATAAGCAGAAGCTCGGGCGTACCTTCGCTATCGCTGAGGATGTAGCCTCCCCGACTTAGATCCGCGTCCTCTGCAGCGCCTGTCCTGTCAAGGGTGGGTAACTTCTGTCGCGTTAAGGAGAGCACCACCGGCCCGTCTCTGTGAGTAAGAGCAACCTTCCATGCCTGAGCGGTTTCGGTGGCATCGGCCGGGCGAATAAACGTGAGATGGGGAATGGCGCGCAGGGCCGCATAATGCTCCACCGGCTGATGTGTGGGCCCATCTTCTCCCAGCCCAACGGAATCGTGGGTGCAGACAAAGGTGACCGGCAACTGCATGAGGGCGCTAAGCCGGAGAGCAGGGCGGAGATAGTCTGTGAAAATGAGGAATGTAGCGCAGTACGGACGAAGACCACCGTGCAGTGCGATGCCATTACAGATACTGGCCATGCCGTGCTCTCGCACCCCAAAATGCACGTTACTCCCTTGCGGGTTGTCCCGCTGGAAGTCGCCAAAGCCGTCCATCAGCGTTTTATTGGACCCCGCAAGATCGGCTGAACCGCCGAAGAGATTCTCTATAGCAGGGGCAACGGCATTGAGAACGGCTCCGCTCGCCTTCCGTGTTGCGAGCTTCTCCCCCACCTCAAAAGACGGAATCGCTTCGTCCCATCCCAACGGCAGGTCGGCATTTAGCCAGCGCTCCAGACGCTGCGCTTCCTCGGTGTAGGTTTCGCCATAGGCCTCCAGCATATCGTTCCACTCCGCTTGTGCAGCGGCTCCCTCCGTCAATGCCCTACGCGTGTAGCGGTACACCTCATCGGGAACGTGGAACGGGGGATGCTCCCAGTTCAGGTTCTCGCGAGTTTTCTGGACCTCCTCTTCCCCAAGCGGTGAGCCGTGGGCAGACGATGTGTCCGCCTTGTTTGGGCTGCCGTACCCGATGGTGGTCCGGGTTAGAATAAGGCTGGGACGCTTCGTCTCGGCTTTCGCCACGTCAATGGCCTTATCGATTGCCTCATAGTCATTCCCATCAGTGATGGTTTGAATGTGCCAGCCGTAGGCCTCGAAGCGTTTGCCGACATCCTCCGTGAAGGTCAGATCCGTCCGGCCATCGATGGTTATTTCGTTATCGTCGTAGAAGAAGATCAGCTTGTCGAGACCCTGATGCCCGGCCAGTGACGCAGCCTCCTGCGACACGCCCTCCATCAGATCACCATCGGAGCAGATACCGTACGTGTAGTGATCAAAGATGGGAAAGCCTTCCTTGTTAAATTCGGCAGCCAGCCGACGCTCAGCCATGGCCATCCCCACAGCATTTGCGAAGCCCTGCCCCAGCGGCCCGGTTGTGGTCTCTACACCTTCGGTCACAAAATTCTCAGGATGCCCCGGTGTACGGCTGCCCCATTGGCGGAAGTTTTTGATCTCTTCCATCGGCAGATCATAGCCGTAGAGGTGGAGCAAGGCGTAGATCAGCATGGAGCCATGACCGGCCGAGAGCACGAAGCGATCCCGATTGGGCCACTTCGGATCCTGCGGGTTGTGTTTCAGATGGCGCGACCAGAGCAGATGAGCAAGCGGCGCTGTGCCCATCGGCATTCCGGGATGTCCGCTTGATGCTTTTTCGACAGCATCAATAGCAAGAAACCGAATCGTGTTGACGGTTAGCTCGTCGAGCCGGACGTCCCGTATTGGTGTCTCTACGTTGGTTGCAGCCATACAAACGAAATATCAAAGTGATTGGGTCTGGGATGAGGCTCCGCCAGTGCGACCGGGGCGCGGGATTGGCAGAACCCCGACGGCACAACATACGACGCTTCGACGGTAAGCGTCAAAAGGCTACGTGAAAATCAGACCGGCGAAGTTACTCGGAGGCCAGCCGATCGGCTACCAGTTCGGTGATGCACTCGGCGTTGCGGGACTGTCCGGGTACGAAATAGCCATCTATAAAGATCGCCGGTACCCCGCTGATGCCCACATCCTCCAGCGCTGTCTCACGAGCGGCCTGCATTCGTTCGAGATATGCATCTTGCTGCATCCGCTCGGCCAGCTCATCCGGATCCAGGCCAACCTGCTCCCCAATCTGCCTGAGCTGCCCCATAGAGAGACCGCCACGCTGCTGCATTTCGAACTGCAATGATAGCATCTCTTCAAAAACGCCTTCCTCCTGCGCCACGTAGAGCGCAGCAATCTGCGGAACCGACTGTTGCCCGATCACCACAACGGGCTTATAGACCAGCCGGATCTCATCACCGTACTCATCCAGAACCTCCTTCATCTCACCGTGGCTCGTCTTGCAATGCGGGCAGTTCGGATCAAAAAACTCGAGGATCGTAACGGCGGCGTCGGGATTACCAATGATCGTATCCTCCTCCCCGATGAGTCGATCGACATCCCTGATGGTAGGCCGGTCATCCGCAAAATCGCACGTGGCCTGCGCCACCTCGGTCGTTTCCTCCTCAGGCGGCTCAAGCGTCTGGAAGTAGGCCACATTCGCTCCGGCAAGTACAAGGACCAGTCCGAGTCCCGATGCCAGCTTCGTCACCTCCCCGGCCGGCACGCCGGCAGACCTGCCGCCCGACCGAACGTATCCAACAACGTGCACGATCGCCAGGAGACCGACGAGCCCGGAGACGATGAGGCAAAGCGCACAGTACTCCTCAAGAACGGCAGCCTGCACGTAGCTGAGATATCCCGCATACAGCACGCCGACGCCGACAAGGCCAAATCTGATGTTTTTCAGCGTAGATTGCGAGGGTCGGGGCGCAACAGCCGCGCCGAGCGTAAAACCTACAATCCCCAGAAAGAAAACCACCCCCCACACGCCGTTGGGTAAGCCCAGCAGTGATCCGGCGGCACTCTGCGTAACCGCCGCACAATCGAACGAGGCCTCTACAGCCTCCGACGTGGTAAAACCCAGGCATCCACGGTCGAACCCGCGGTTCTCCTGAATAACCAGATGAATAGCGACCAGAATACCAAGCAGGCCGAGGCCGAACACCGCGCGGTCGAACCAGGGCCGGTAACTATTCGCGTTGGCTCGCCGGCCTTTCGCATTTGCACGCGCCATTAATCTTCAGTAGTTCTGGAAAGAATCGTAATCGTGGGGTAAACTCATGAAACGGTAAAAGTTCGCCAGCTCATCCAAGCGTAGCGCATCGGTACGCGGCTGACCGAGTACTACCGGCAAAAATTCAGCCTTTGTTCGGACCTCCCCAAATGCTATACTGTGAAGTAGCATCGGCAATACCTTTCTTCCTCCCTTCCCCAACCAACAAACGGAAGTTATTATGCAGATTGGAATGATCGGACTCGGACGCATGGGCGCAAACATGTCTCGCCGTCTAATGCAGGCGGGCCACGAGGTGGTCGGCTTTGACCTCAACGAGGCGACGGTCCGAGAGCTCGAATCTGAGGGCGCTGAAGGTGCCACCACCTTTGAGAGTCTTGTAGAGAAGCTGGAGCCACCACGCGCGCTCTGGATTATGGTGCCGATCGGTGATCCGGTGGATCAGACCATCGAGTCGTTGGTGCCGCTGCTGGACGCAGGCGACATCCTGATCGACGGAGGTAACTCCAACTACAAAGACAGCGTGCGTCGTCACAGCCAGCTCAAAGAGCACGATCTCCATTTTGTGGACGTCGGCACCTCGGGAGGTGTGTGGGGGCTCGAAAATGGGTACAGTATGATGGTCGGTGGCAGCGATGAGGCTATCGAACAGTTGCGGCCCGCACTCGAAGCCCTGGCCCCGGGCCCAGAAAAAGGATGGGGACACATGGGCCCGGCCGGTTCCGGGCACTTTGTCAAAATGATTCACAACGGCATCGAATACGGCATCATGCAGGCCTATGCCGAGGGCTTCGACATTCTGAAGGCCAAAGAAGAGTTCGGCCTCGACCTGCATCAGGTGGCCGAAACTTGGCGCTTTGGATCTGTCATCAGCTCCTGGTTGCTCGACCTCACCGCTCGCGCACTCGAACAAGAACCAGAGCTCGCCGGTGTGGCCCCATGGGTGGACGACTCCGGCTTAGGCCGCTGGACGGTGAAGGAAGCCATCGACCTCGATGTACCCGCCCCGGTCCTCACCGACGCCCTCATCGCCAGGCTCGACTCCCGCGTCGAAGATTCCTTCACGCACAAGCTACTCGCGGCGATGCGCAATCAGTTTGGCGGACATGCAATC
>SLED01000178.1 GCA_007124945.1 Salinibacteraceae bacterium
GCCCGGGAGGCCGTGCTGGATCTTCGTGATATGCAACCCGACTGGGCGAAAATCCGCGTGGATGACCAGTTAGGCCGAGGCGAGAAGATGTCGCCAGACGTGTACGCTGCAATCATCGATGCGGCGGATGAAGCCAACCTCCCACTCGCGGCCCACATCGTGGAGCTGGAGGACGCCAAAGGGGTGCTTGAGGCCGGCGCCGACCTGATCGCGCACAGCGTACGCGATACCGATGTGGATGAGGCGTTTATTGAGCAGATGCAGGAGGCTGGCGTGTGCCTGACGCCTACCCTCACCCGCGAGGTATCGACCTACATCTACGCCGAGCGGCCGGACTTCTTTGACGACGCATTCTTTCGGGCCCACGCGGACGAGGACGTGCTGGAGCAGTTGCAGGAGGCGGATGTGCAGGAGCGCTTCACGGGGGAAGCTGCGGACTATTATCGCGCGCAACTGCCGGTGGCAAAGGATAACATGATGGCCCTGCATGAGGCGGGCGTCACCATCGCTATGGGGACCGACAGCGGCCCCCCAGCGCGCTTTCAGGGCTACTTCGAACACAAAGAGATGCGCATGATGCAAGAGGCGGGTATGGCGCCGGAAGACATCCTGCAATCCGCGACTGCCCACGCTGCGGACTGCACCAACCTGGATAATCTTGGCCGCCTGGCCGAGGGGACGTGGGCCGACTTCGTCGTGCTCAGCGAGGACCCAACCGAGGACATCCACCACCTGGAGTCAATTGAGGCGGTGTATATCGGAGGGACAGAGATCGAGTGACATCGCTCGTCCAGCTCTGGATCCCGAAGGTATTGACTGACTATTCTTTGCCTCACAAGGCCGCCGAGGGTGCCTGCGGGAAAGGTCTCCAGCCCCGTCTGCTTGACGCGCTCCTGATATAGCGCGTTATTGGGTGGAACCGCTTCATCAAAAAAGACCTGTACCGCATGCGTTTCTTCATCGCCCTCTGTGTCATACTCCTGCTACCTGTGACGGGCGCCTATGCTCAGGCACCGATTGAGCCAGAGCTGCCCGAAGTCGATACCGGCTATCCCGATGATGCGCGCGTCTTGCTCATTGGTGGCAACATCATTGATGTAGTGGACGGCACTGTGCAGCCGCACGAGACTACTCTCGTTGCCAATGGGCGCCTCCTGCACGTAAACCGAGAGTTTGCGCATGAGGATATGGATGACGGGCATATCGTTGAGCTCGGCGATGAGCATTACATTATGCCGGGTATCGTTGATCTGCATGCCCACTACAATATGGATCTGCTGGGGGAGGGACGCATCGACGAGGCGGTGTACAATCCGCTTGTGTACCTGGCTAACGGCGTCACTACCACCTTTACCGGTGGCGAGTACGATCCGGAGGCGATGGAAGCGGCCCGCAACCGTATCAACCGCGGCAAGCAGATCGGTCCGCGCATTCTCACCTCCGGGCCGTACATCGGGCGCTCCAACCCGGACTGGGATGCCTCCTACACGACTGAAGATATCTACGCGCTGGTTGATGAATGGGCCGAGCGCGGCATCGCCGGCCTGAAGGCTAAAGGCGCATCGCCCGAACACCTGGAGCCGGCGATCCGAAGAGCACATCAGCATGGCCTGACCGTCACGGGCCATCTTGACTCGGGATGGCGAGGAAGCACAAACTCGCGGGATGCCATCCGCATGGGTATTGACCGCGTAGAGCACATCCTTGGTGGCCATGTGCTGGATCCTGACCAGGCGGCCTATCCGGTGTGGAACGAGGTCGACACCACTTCGGCCGACTTCCGTGCTATCGTGCAGAAATTCCTCGATCATCGGGTGCATTTCAGCGCTACCATGACCGCCCCCGTCTACTTCGCCGGTGCGGACGGTTTCGAGGGGTTCGATTACTGGGAAGATGAGCAGGCGTTTTTCACTCCGTACGTGCAGGAAGTGTGGCAAGAGCGCAAGGCGGAGGCCACTGGAAGTGGGCTCATGGAGAGCCTCTATGCGGCGATGCAACGGACGACCAAAGCCTTCTATGATGCCGGCGGTGGCGACCTCATCGTGCTTGGCACCGACAAGCCCGCCTGGGGCGATTATCTGCCCGGCTTTGCTGCGCATCGCGAGATCCACGCGATGGTGATGGCCGGTATCCCGGAGGCAAGCGTGCTCCGCGTCGCCACGAAGAATGGCGCCGAGGCTATTGGACTGGGTGACCGCCTGGGCACCCTTGAGGCAGGTAAGTTTGCCGACCTATTCGTTATGGAAGGGAATCCGCTGGAAGACATCACCAACACGCGAAACGTGAAGCTCATCATGAAGGATGGCCGGCTCTACAATCCGGAGCGCCTCCTCGAACCGGCCCGCGGCCAGATCGGCCCCACAGGTCCTGACGACCACGAGGGGTGGACGCGGTGACGCTATCCACCCCTGTCAGCCAGCAGCCGTCGCCAACACACGCGTCCCGGCACACCAAGTCCCGCACCATCTTGGTGCATATACGAACGTAGCGACATGGCGTGCCATGTCGTCACAGAAACGCCGAAACAGTAAATTACTAACACAGCGGCGGGATTGCTGGGGACACGTATTGGCGTGTCCCACGGCGCCGGGTCGCGATGAGGAGATGGCACCAAACCGCCCCGTTCTTTCAGTAGTCCACGGAGGCGTTCTTCCCACTCGATTGCGGGCACGCACACATAGCGACATGGCACGCCATGGCGCCGCGCCGCGATGTGGAGGTAGCACGAAACCGCACCCTCCTTTCAGCAGGCCACGGCGATTCTTTTACCCTCCAGATTGCCAGCACTGAGACTTCGACATGGCGCCGCCTCGTAATGTGGAGGTAGTATAAAACCGCCCCCCTCTTCAGTAGACCACGGCGGCGTCTAACCCACTCGGTCGTCAGAATGCAGACGTAGCGACATGGCGCGCCATGTCGTTAAACGCCTTGCGAAACATCGCTTCGCAAACCACAAAAACCGCTCGCTGAAATCACTGCAGGAGCCCATATAACCTCAGTGTCCATCAACACTCTTTGTTTACCAGGCGCACCACCATACCAGTACGTCGCCGGAAGTTACGAATTCCCCGCTGATGAGTCTTTCTTAAGGGATCCTCACGGAAATTTCCGGCAGCCATGAGAGACAAGTTTGAAGAGTTCAGTACATCCCGCCATTCACGACGATTTCAGCTGTGGGACTACACACAACCGGCAGTCTTCTTCGTTACGGTTTGTGCCTTCAACCATAGAAAGTATTTCGGAAGGGTCCGAAATCAGTCGGCAATATTGAACTGGATGGGCCAGATTGTAGAAGAGGAATGGCATAGGACGGAAAAGTTGCGGCCAGACGTCCAGCTCGATTCGTTCGTTGTCATGCCCAACCACGTCCATGGTATCGTTGTGATAACTCCTTCGGAATTCGAATCGCCTGTTACTCCAAGAGGGTATAACCTCCGGGTAAGTGAGGGCGTTACGTGCAGGCGCAGCGACATGGCACGCCATGTCGCTACAGAGGTACCGAAACGCAAGTTTGCAAGCCCACAAGCCGGATCGCTCGGCACAATCATCGGGGCCTACAAGGGCGCCGTGTCACGCCGGGTAAACCGGATCAGACGGTCGACACACCCACCCGTATGGCAGAAGAATTTCTTCGATCGCGTCCTCCGAAACGAACACGAATGGCGCGCCGCACGCGAGTATATCGAGAGAAACCCGGCGCAGTGGACGGAGGACACGCTTTCCCGAAGATAAAGGTTTTCCCGTCGAGCTCCATCTCAACCCACGACGCTGCCGGTAGACTTGAACAACTTAACGCCCCTCCTATCAGCTGCCCCCCGCGGCGTCTTCCCACTGGATAGTCAATACGCATATATCGACATGGCACGCCATGTCGCTACAGGGGTACCGACACCCAGCTCGCTAACCCAGAGACCGGATCGCTGAGGACACATATTAGCGTTTCCCAGGAGGCCGCGTCGCAATGTGGAGGCAGCATAAAGCCGACCCCTCCTTTCATCAGGCCACGGCGTTTTTTTTACCCTCCAGATTGCCAGCACTGAGACTCCGAGATGGCGCCGCCTCGTAATGTGGAGGTAGTATAAAACGCGCCCCTTCAGTAGACCGCGGCGGCGTCTAACCCACTCGGTCGTCAGAATGCAGACGTAGCGACATGGCGCGCCATGTCGTTGAACGGCTGGCGAAAGGTCAGCATTCAATTTTGAAAATGACACCAACCGGAATTTGTGAGCTTCGTAATCACCGTTTCACAACGGGCTCACGATTGGACTATCACACGGCGACGGGTGCGCGGATTACCGGGTGGGGGTCATAATCCAAAATACTGATATCCTCAAACTGATAATCGAAAATTGAGGAGGCCTTGCGCAACCGCAGCTCTGGTAACGGGCGGGGCTCGCGCGAGAGCTGCTCCCGCACCTGGTCCAGGTGATTCAGGTAGATATGACAATCCCCACCGGAAAAGATCAGCTCTCCCACCTCATATCC
>SLED01000255.1 GCA_007124945.1 Salinibacteraceae bacterium
CTCACCCTCGCTCTGCCCATATCCGCGATAGTCTACCAGCAAGGCGTTCACAGGCAGCGACGCAAACGCCTCGAGATAGCCCTTCGACTGCACGAGGTAGAAGCCCTGTCCTCCAAAAAAGAGGACCGTCGCCTCCGCGTCAGGACGGGACAGCCACCAGGCGTTTAGAGCAAGACTGTCACCTGCAACCGGAATCGTCCACTCCTCGAGTGACACGTCCTCATGCGCAAACGATTCAAGCGTCACTGACGCCTTTGGCTCAAAAACCGACTCCTCATCAATCTGAATGGACGTACAGCCGGCGATGACGAAAAGCAGGAGCAGTAGGTACTTCATTTCATTCTGAGGGAAGATTGGTAATCATGGAGCCATAACGATTATCTGGCCCCCGGAGTCCCAATCCGTCCAGACTATTGCAAGAACGAAACAGCCGCTACATAAAAACCCCTCGTATGAGGACGCGCAGCGGATACGCGAGTGTCACCGCATAGGCAAAACTCACCAACGTACCAATGATGATGTACTCAGCAAGTTTGCGCTGATTTTTCCCGGTTATGTCTCCAAAGCGGAAGATGGACTTGGCTGTTACCAGAAAGCCGATGGCGGTAGGGGCATCTGCCAGGATGAACACATAGATTAGCAGACGCTCCGCATAGCCAATCATGCGTCCGCCGCCTTCCAGTCCGGCACTTACATCAATCTGATCACTGTATGGCTGTACGATGCGTCCAACCACCGCTCCGCCCAGCCAGACCACGAGGAGGGCTCCGGCGAGTACTACAGCAACAAGTAGCGCTATATCAACCATCGGCATTTTGAATGTACATGACGAGCAACTCGTAGCGGAGAAGTGTACGTTCAAGACGCGGCCAGTACGCCCGCTGAAGATGACGGTTAACCGTTTGCCGGGTGATCGCCTGTGGACGCCACGAGGCGGCCACATCCGCCTGCGTCACCGATTCGGAGCCGGCGCCGCGAAGCATTCCCGCAACGGCCTGGGCTTGCGCTTCCGTCCACTCGGATGACAGCAGGTCGACGAGGTCTGCGATCGCATCTGCGGCCAGGGTACACGAATCCGCCGCCAGTTCAGGCACCTTCAGCGCCATGTAGCGATCCGATGGCATCTGCTCCAGCGCTCGCCCGGAGCGCCTGAAGGCCGGGCCGTCACTGGCATTCAGATCCTCCTCCACGTGGGAGACTTCATCCAGTGCCATCGCCAACCGCGTCCGGACACCCCTGGACTTCAAAATCGACATAAACCGCAGCAGGACTGGCAATGCTCGCTCTGGAGGATCGATTAGGCATTGCCATCCGTCACCTCCAACAAGAGCGAGCGGCACGTCTGTATCGAGCGCCACCCCGTCTACGGCGGCGGCATACGCTCGTCGTAATATCGCAGGAAGCTCCGAGCGGAGGTCTTCCGGAAGCGCAGTCGAGCGAATGATATCTCCTGTAGCTACTGCGACCATAGGACAGATCGTAAGCCGTATTGGACTGCTATTGGGAGAGGAAGCCTTATTGGGCTTACATTATATGGCCCCGCTTTCTCAAGCGCAACTAATCAGCCAGGATACATTTCCAACCACGAGGTCCTTCTTTTTCTGAAAGAAGCAGCAAAAAGCATCCGTAGCAGGAGAACGATGGTCAGTTAACAGTGTTAACATCGTCCGCTTCATTTTTCACTGTGCCCAGACTTTCCATGGTTGCTTCCTCCAATGGCCGTGCGGCTGTTCTCGTTGATGGCTGTCGTATTCCCTTTCAGCGTTCCGGTACGGGCTACGTCGATCTGTCGGCCTATGACATGGCCCGCATGGTTCTGAAGGGTCTCTTCACGCGCACCGGATTTGATGCGGCTGAAGTGGAGCGGGTCATTATGGGATGCGTCGTTCAGAATGTGGAGACGAGTAACGTGGCGCGGGAAGCGGCACTTGCGGCCGGCGTGCCCAATCACGTGCCCGCTTTCACGGTTACAATGGCGTGCATCTCCAGCAATCAGGCTGTCACATCCGGAGTCGACCTGATACGTGGTGGGATTGCAGATGTGGTCGTTGCCGGAGGAACGGAAACACTGTCCGATCCACCCATCCAGGTGAAACGGAGCGTGCGCAAACGTCTCTTCAAAGCACAGAAGGCAAAGTCACCGGGCGATTATCTACAGCTGTTGAAAGGCCTCCGTCCGTCAGATGTTGTTCCGGAGGCGCCATCGATTGCCGAGTTCTCTACAGGCGAGGTGATGGGGGAAAGTGCAGATAAGCTTGCAGCCATGTTTGATGTCTCCCGTGAGGAGCAGGATGAGTACGGCCTTCTTACGCACAAACGGTCTGCCGAGGCTCAGGCGGACGGTCGCCTGCAAAAAGAGCTCGTACCCGCCAGTCCGCCCCCTGACTTTGAGCCGATCAACTCTGACAACACGATCCGGGCAGACAGCACCATGGAGAAGCTCTCCAGCCTCTCTCCCGTGTTCGTCAAGCCTTTCGGCACCGTGACAGCGGGCAATAGCTCCCCCCTTACGGATGGCGCCTCAGCGACGCTGCTGATGTCTGAAGACCGGACACGCGCTGAGGGGTTCGAGCCTATCGGTTATCTACGCGACTACGTATACGTTGCCCAGGATCCGGGCGACGAGCTGCTGCTCGGACCCGCGTATGCAATCCCAAAACTACTGAATAAGGCTGGCCTCTCGATCGCTGACATTGATGTGTTTGAGCTGCACGAAGCATTCGCCGGCCAGGTGCTGGCAGTGCTCGCAGCGTTGCGTTCCGAATCGTTTGCCCGTAACAACCTGAACCAGAGCAATCCAGCGGGCGAGATCCCGATGGATAAGCTGAACACGCGAGGCGGGTCAGTATCGCTGGGCCACCCGTTTGGTGCTACCGGCGCCCGCCTGGTCACCACCGCAGCAAACCGCCTCCATGAAGAAGATGGAGAACTCGCCCTCCTATCGGCCTGTGCCGCAGGCGGCCAGGGCGTAGCGATGCTCATCGAACGGGCCTGATTCCCGCTCCGCCGGCTTCCTTCACGAAAACAACCTGTCCTTCCATGTCTGAAGTTTCCTTTTCTATCGACACAGAGGAGCTCCGCATCACGGTCGACGACGGTGTGGCCACCATCTGGATTGACCAGCCCGACAAGCGCATCAACACGATATCGCACGACACCCTTGACGCTATTGAACAGGCCCTAAATGCAATCGACCAGGAGCCGCAGGTGCGTGCTACCGTCTTTATCAGCGGTAAGAAGGATTCCTTCATTGCGGGTGCCGATATCAACATGCTCAAGGAGCTGAAGGACCCCTCCGATGTGCGTGCACTCACCTTCCGGGCGCATGACCTGCTGCAGCGGGTGAAGGACTCTCCGAAACCGAGCGTCGCCGCCATCAACGGGGCCTGCATGGGAGGCGGGCTGGAGATGACACTGGGGTGTGATTATCGCATTGCCACAACGCACTCCAAAACAAAGATGGCCCTACCTGAAGTTCAGCTGGGCATCCTTCCGTCGGGAGGCGGAACGCAGTATCTGCCACGGCTCGTGGGCATTCAGCAGGCGCTGCAGATGATGCTCACGGGCAAGAATATCTACCCGAAGAAAGCTAAACGCATTGGACTCGTCGATGCGCTTATACACCCGCCCGGACTGCATCAGGCAGCGCAACGTGCGGCGTTGCAACTCGCCGATGGGGATCTGAAACCAGACCGCTCGCTGAAGTCGCTCACCGACCGGCTGCTGGAGAGCAATCCGTACAGTCGCAAGATTATCTATACCAAGGCGCTCGAACGAACTGAGAAAGAAACCAAGGGCAACTACCCGGCGCCAGCGAAAATTGTCGATGCCGTGCGCACAGGAATGGAAGAAGGCCTGGAGGCGGGTATCCGCAGAGAAGCCGAGCTACAAAGCGAGCTCCTCTTCACCTCTGAATCTAAAGCGCTCGTCAGCCTCTTCTTTGCCAAGCAAGAAGCAGACAAAAACCCGTACGCAGACGAAGCACGCCCCGTGCAGCGTATCGCGGTGCTGGGAGCCGGGCTCATGGGGGCTGGAATCGCCCAGGTATCATCCGTTAATGGTGTTGATTCGCTGCTGAAGGACCAATCCTTCGAGATGGCGTCCAGAGGTAGAAAGCAGATCTGGAAGAATCTTTCAAAGGAGGTCGACAAGGGCATACGCTCGCAGTTTGAGCGCGATCAGATACTGGAGCGTGTGCAGCCAGTGGATTCGTACGACGATCTCCACGCAGCTGATGTAGTCATTGAAGCTGTACCGGAAGACCTCGATCTCAAACGGCAGGTGATAGCCCATCTTGAGGAGGTGGTATCACCCGAGTGCGTAATCGCCTCGAATACCTCTGCTCTGCCTATTACCGAGATTGCCGAGGGAGCAAAGCATCCGCAGCGGTTCATCGGCATGCACTACTTTTCGCCCGTTCCGAAAATGCCGCTGCTCGAGATCATTACGACCGAACAGACCAACGAGACGACCCTGGCTACAGCCTACGCCGCCGGTATTAAACAGGGCAAGACCGTTGTTGTGGTGAATGACGGACCGGGCTTTTACACCACACGAATCCTCGCGCTTTATATGAATGAGGCACTGCTCTTGCTCGATGAGGGAGCCTCGTTCGAAAAAGTGGATGAGGCGATGGAAAAATGGGGCTTCCCGATGGGGCCGTTCGAGCTGTTTGATCTGGTGGGGATTGACGTAGGCGCCAAGATCACCGATGTAATGGAGTCGCGCATACCCGATGACGCGTTCCAGATTAGCCGGATCGCGGAGCGCTTGGCCGCGCAGGGACTCGCCGGGCAGAAAACGAAAAAGGGCTTCTATACGTACAGCGGAGAAGGCACCTCGCTCGATAAAGAGGAGGCCAACGACGGGATTTATGATGTGATCGCAAGCAGCGGGCAGGCTTCCTTTGCCTCCAGCATGGTGCAGGAGCGTCTCGGCCTGATGATGGTAAATCAGGCCGTAGCGTGTCTTGATGACGGCATTCTCAAAAACGTTACGGACGGTGATCTGGCGGCGGTATTCGGGCTCGGGTATCCTCCATTTCAGGGCGGCCCCTTCCGTTACGTAGACACAGAGGGAGCCGCCAGTATCGTGGGGCGCCTGGAACAGCTCGAACGAAAGCATGGCCCTCGGTTTGCCCCTGCACGCGGATTGCTGGAGCTTGCTGAGCGGTGCGGATCGTTTCACGCGTAGGAATCCATCCGGGAGCAGATCAGATAAGCGAATCAGATAAGCGAACGCGACTGCCCGCCGTCGACGTTTATGCATGCGCCGTTGATGAGGCTTGCCCGCTCGGAAGCGAGGAAGGTCACAACATCGGCTACCTCCTCTGCCCGGCCAAACCGGCCGATCGGTAGATTCGCCTCAACAAAAGCCTTCATCTCCTCGGGCTTTTCTTTCACACGCCGATCCCAGCTTCCGCCGGGAAACCGAATCGAGCCCGGAGCCACCGTGTTGACGCGGATACCTTCCCCAGCCAGTTCAAGCGCCATTATCTTGGCTGCACTAATGATGGCCGACTTCGTGGAGTTGTAGATCGACAACCCAGGACCGCCGGCCTCCCGACCAAAAATCGACGAGATGAAGATTACCGCCCCACCTCCAGCCTCCCGTATGTGCGGCAAGGCCGTACGCGTGCAGCGAAGGTGCGACCGGAAGTTTAGATCCAGGATCTCATCCCAGTCTGCTTCGGTGGTCTCCTCAAACGGCTTCCTGCGATTGCCGCCCACGTTGTTGACCAGAATATCGATGCCACCCAGCTCCCGGGCAGCGTTCTCGACAAACTGGCGTGACGCTTCACTTTCTGTAATATCGATAGCCTCCGTATACACCACCCCACCGCGGTCCTGGATATGCTTTGCCGTTTCTTCGAGATCATCGCTTCCGCGGGCACAGATAGCTACGCTGCACCCTTCGTCTGCAAGAGCAAGCGCAATGTAACGACCGATTCCCCGGCTCGCCCCTGTAACGATTGCCGATTTACCTTCGAGCGCCAGATCCATAATCTTACGTGTGTGTTATTTAAGAGCAATGCATCAATATCAATCCTCCGCGGATCAACCGCAGGCGCCGCCGGCTCTCATGCGATGAAAACCTAACGAATGAAAGCTGGTACCAACGATCGACATTTTTGAAGTTGTTAACTCATGCATTACATGCCAAACAAAGAGTCCTCATTTGATGAGTCGATGCAGCAACTCGGCTCACTTGTAGAAACGCTGGAAGCCAACGACTTGCCGCTTGAGCAGGCTCTCGAAACGTACGAGAAAGGTATCGCGGTGGCAAACGCCTGCATGAAGCGACTTCGGGAGGCCGAGTTGCGTATTGAGCAGGTTTCGTTCGACGGCGACGAAAACTGACCGGCTGCTTTTTCAGAACAGACGTTTAATCTACCGATGCAACAGGGAAATATTTTTTCGGATCTGCCGGATGACGCGCGCTGCTGGGTCTATGTAGCTGATGAGCCGCTGGCTGAGAGCACTGTGGAGGCACTACGGTCCCGCGCGCAATCATTTTTAGGAACGTGGCAATCCCATGGTCGAACGGTAATAGGTGCGATGGAGGTTCTCGATAAGCAGATAGTGCTGCTGGCAGCCAATGTGGAGGGCGGTGATATCTCGGGATGCGGAATCGACAAGTCCGTTCACATGGTGGAACAAGCAGCCCGAGAACTCGGCATTTCCTGGCTTCCTGCCCTTCGCATCGTGTACCGGGACGCCGACGGCCACGTGCAACACTGTAGCCGCTCCGAGTTTAAAGCGCGAGTGGAGGATGCGACTGTGACCTCGAACACGCATGTATTCGACCCAACCGTCCAATCGGTTGGTGACGTGCGCGAAGGTCAACTGGAGCAGCCCGCTCGCCAAAGTTGGCATTCCACCGTTTTCGACCTGACCGACTCAGTGCCTGCATAATCTGGCATGCCGCTTGAGCGTTACGACATACATCCTTCCCTATCTGACTTGAGCACGATGACAGGACGAGTACAATTCTTTGGAATAGTTTTCCTGGCGGCCTTCGGACTTTTACTCAGCCAGGCCCTACCGACCTACGCGCAGGGCTACATCAATCAAACGGAAATTGAGCGCGTGGTTAACTTCGAGAAGACAGATCTCGATCTGATTCCTGAGGTGTACTACGAGTACCACGTAATGCACAGCACACGCGACAATAACGTGCTGGCCCGCGCAAACCTATATCGCCAGATCGGGGAGGGTGATGTTGAAAAGGGTCGAGAGCGGATCCGTCTGGTGGAGCTGCTCAACCGCCGGTTGATATCCAATGTCTCTATCGGTGACACCCTCGTGATTCCCACCGATTTCGATCTTGACTTTAGGGCCTATTCCCCGTTTCCGCATTATTACCCAGGCGGCCGGGAGTTCGATAAACTCTTCATCATCGACAAAACGTCGCAGGCCTGGGCTGCCTACGAATACGGCGAGCTTGAGCGCTGGGGAATCGTCAATACAGGGGAGCCCGATGAGTATCCTACGCCCAATGGCCGCTTCAACTTCAACTGGAAGACGGAGTATCGCGTCTCATCGCTGAGCCCACCTGATGAGCCGTGGGAAATGTACTGGGTGTTTAATTTCCACGATGCCAGGGGTATTCATATTCACCAGTATCCGATGCCTACCGGCGGACCCACAAGCCGCGGTTGCGTGCGCCTTGTTGATACGGACGCTGAATGGATATATAACTGGGCGGACGCCTGGACAACTTCCTCAGGAGGTACTGGTGTGGCAAGCCGCACCTCCCGGATAATTGAGCAGGGAACGACCGTGCTGGTAATTGGCGACGATCCTGTAGACCATCCGCAACCGTTCAGCTTTAGGAATCGCTATCCGGTGCTTGATCGTGTAGATCTACCTGCGCATCCGTTCGACGTGGAACCGGGGACGCCTCAGCAGGAGCATTTTGACCGGATGCGTGCTGCCAACCGGTAAGGGATACGCACTGCCGAAGTATCAAAAGAGGCAATCGTCAGAAGGGCGGTTGCCCCTATTCTTTTGCGACACCGGCGGGGATTGCGCAGGTTATCGAATGGGCTGGAAGATCCGACTGAATCGTGGCATCGTGGCATCAGCATCCCAGGAAAAGTAGATAAAGAGCGCCTTCCCCACGATATGATCTTCAGGCACGAATCCCCAGAACCGGCTGTCCTCCGAGTTGTCGCGGTTGTCTCCGAGAACAAAATAATAATCCTGCTCGAACGTGTACGAAGTCACCGGTTCACCATCAATTTCAAACTGCTCGTCGTTTCGAGATGTCGTCCGTCCTTCAAAGCGCCGAATGACGGGTTCGTAGATGCTCCAGTTCTCGTCCGTTAGATCTACATTCATCCCCTCTGCGGGTAGCGTAATTGGGCCGTAATTATCTGGCGTGAAGTCAGATCCTTCAGGATAGAGTCGCTGCCTGTACTGTGGATGAGGTCCGCTAATGTAGGGTTCTACATTCTCCACGTAGGTCCACGACGCGATCTCGTCGCTGGCGCGCCGCGTCGCCGTTACAGCCACTTCTGTCTCACCGGGGAGCGAATGCGTCTCTCGAATGCCCAGTTCGCGCAATCGAGACCCCGGTAGCCGTGCCCCTTCGCTGGCGAGCGTCACGCGCCAGAGGTGTTGCATTTCGTCGTTGAAGCCAAGCGGTTCACTGTCGGCGTGGGCTACCTTGTCTACAAGAGAAACCTCCTCCCCGGGTAATCCGATAACGCGCTTTATGTAGTGCATCTTGCGGTCAATCGGGTCGTCGGGCTCAGGCCAGTTAAAGACGATGTTGTCATCGCGCTGAATACTGGTAAATCCCGGGATGCGGGCGTAGGGAAACTCCGGATTCGAGAGATAGATGTCCGTGAACGGAACACCCAGCGTCATCGGCAGGCGCGGACCGTAGTGTACTTTGGACACGAAGAGATAGTCTCCCACAAGCAGGTTCCGCTCCATGGACGGGGTGGGAATGCGGAAAAGGTCAAAGAACAGTGATCGGATAATGACGACGATCACTACCGCAAAGACGATTGCCTCCAGCCACTCGCGCGTCGCGCTTTTCGTTGGGCCCTCCTCTCCTCCTCTCCGCTTTTTTCTTTCGGCGGCTCGCTTGCGTCTGTTTGCTCGATCTGACGAAGAACGTGGCACGAGTTGGTGTCGGGTCGTTAATGAGGAGCGCTACAGGAGCGCGCGGATCTGATGAAGCATGACATACATGTGGTTACAGGGTCGGGCGCCCCCTCCCGAGATTCGGCCGTCGAATTCGCTCAACGAAGTAGCGTGCACCATCGTACCCCGTTCGATACCATAAACCTTCTGTAGCGCTGTAGTAATAATCCACGTAGGTCTCCGGCTCCACCTCAAGGATTGGGCCCAGCAATTGCTCTCGTAACTCCGGCAGCTGATCCCTCCACTGCTGATCCACCATCATGATCAGCCCTCGGTCTTCCGGACCATTAAAATCACGTATCCGAACGGGGATGCTATCGTTGACGATGAAGGCATACTCGAATTGTGGTGGCCCATTGGACGCGCTCTCTGCACCTGTCTCTACTACTGTGGCGCTTGGGTCGCCAAAGTAGGACTGCAGCTTAGCCCGCAGTTCACGTGTCCGGGTGGTATCCAGTGGCACGAGCCCGTGGGAGCGCGTGTATCCCAGATACGACCAGGGGCCCTCGCCATGCTCCTGTTTGAACCAGTTCCGCTCAAATCTGCGAATGAGACGCCAGTCTTCCAACACAAAACGGTCGCGTTCCGACTCAGCCTCTTCTGGTGGGTTCTTTGCGTGCGAGGCAATCCATGCGCGTACCGTATCGGCGGAAGTTGGAAGCATATGCACCGGTCGGCTGGGCAACATAGCGTCGGTATTTTGCAGAAACTCTTGCAAACGCTCCCACGCCAGGTCCTGTTGATATCGCTCAATGAGTTGATGCGCTCCGCGATCGCCTTCGGTTTGCGCCTGTACGGGAAGAGCTATCAGCATAGCACACGCCACGACAAGCCATAACCCTCCCTGCTTCATATCACATCCTGCCGTCTGAAAGTACAACCGCATCCTTATTCATCCATTGATAGCACAGCCAGGAACGCCTCCTGAGGTACGTCTACACTGCCAACCTGCTTCATTCGCTTCTTCCCTTCTTTCTGCTTCTCCCGCAACTTGCGCTTCCGGGTAATATCCCCACCGTAGCACTTTGCGGTTACGTCCTTGCGCATTGCCCGAACGGTCTCGCGAGCAATGATACGCGTTCCAATCGAGGCTTGCAATGCAACCTCAAACAACTGCTGAGGAATTAGCTCCTTCAGGCGCTGTATAAGCCTCCGCCCAACGTGGTACGCCTTATCGCGGTGCACGATGGTAGAAAGCGCATCAACAGGATCACCGTTAATGAGCACCTCCAGCTTCACAAGGTTGGACTCCCGATACTCAATGAACTCGTAATCGAAGGAGGCGAACCCTCTACTGGCGCTTTTGAGCTTGTCGTAAAAATCGAACACGATATCCGCCAGCGGCAGCTCGTACTGAAGATTGACTCGCTCCGTATCCAGATATGTCTGATTGACGTAGACCCCCCGCCGATCTTCGCACAGCTGCATGAGATTACCGATATACTCGCTGGGCGTGATGATCTCGGCTGAGACGTAGGGCTCCTGAATCTCTTCGATCTGACCGGTCTCCGGCATCTCGTCAGGATTCTGGATCTGCTGCCAGATCTCGGGCTCCTGCTTAGTCCTGACCTGGTACGTTACGTTTGGCACCGTAGTGATGATATCCAGGCCGAACTCCCGATCGAGTCGCTCCTGGATTATCTCCATATGAAGCAATCCGAGAAATCCGCACCGAAATCCAAAACCAAGCGCAGCGGATGTTTCCGGTTCATACGTGAGGGACGCGTCGTTAAGTTGCAAGCGATCCAGCGAAGCCCGCAAATCCTCAAAGTCATCCGAGCTGGTGGGATACACACCGCTAAACACCATCGGCTTTACCTCCCGGAAGCCGGCGATAGGCTCTGGTGCCGGTGCATTCGCATGCGTAATGGTATCGCCCACCTTTGTATCGCGCACATCCTTCACCGAGCCAATAATATATCCCACCTCGCCGGCCTTGAGCTCCTTCACGGGCTTCATGCCGAGTTGCAGATAGCCAATCTCCTCAGCGTCATATTCCTTCTTGTTCGCCATAAACTGCATTTGCTCGTGCTGCTTCAGCGTACCCGAGAAAACGCGTGTGTAGACGATCGAGCCGCGATACTGATTAAACACCGAATCAAATATAAGCGCTTGAAGCGGTCCGTCAGCATCGCCCGTGGGAGCGGGAATCCGTTTAACTATCAGCTCCAGAAGCTCTTCCACACCAGCCCCTGTTTTGGCACTAATCGTGAGGATGTCTTCGGCAGGCTCACCGATGAGATTTTCGAGCGACATTGCCACTGCATCGGGTCGTGCGCTCGGAAGATCGGCCTTGTTTATCACGGGAATGATCTCCAGATCATGCTCCAGCGCCAAATACAGATTGGAGACGGTCTGCGCCTCGATACCCTGTGCCGCGTCCACCACTAGCAGGCATCCCTCGCACGACTTGAGCGCGCGCGACACCTCGTAAGTGAAGTCTACATGCCCCGGCGTGTCAATTAAGTTCAGGGTGTAGGATTCGCCATCGTTGGCCTCGTACGACATCCGGATTGCATGGCTCTTGATGGTGATGCCTCGTTCACGCTCAAGATCCATGCTGTCGAGCACCTGCTCCTGCATCTGCCTGCCTTCCAGCGTACCCGTAAGCTCCAGGATACGATCTGCAAGCGTGCTCTTACCGTGATCGATATGAGCAATAATGCAGAAATTGCGGATGTAATCGCGGTAAGACATGCAGATAAATCTAATAAACAAAAACAGCCCGGCGGCACGTAACCGCGAGGCTACTAATACGCGCTCTGATGGAGGGTTCCTACCTTACAGCAGGGCTAAAAACCTGTACAACCGGAAGAATTGGTTCTGCCTAATTCTTCGGTTCGCGCGATTCCTCCGGGCGAGCGTATAACCCGGGCGAAGAGTCTGGATTGCCATTCGTATCGACGGAGCGCGAGATTTCATCTACAGATGAATGGGGGTCCTTTGGAGCATCTCCTTCTTCCGCTTCTGCCGGGTCATCATCGCTGCTCTGATGGTCCCTCTCGAGCTGCTCATGAAACTTATTTTGAAACAGAAGGATGCCCACGACACCCGCGACGATAGCCATGTCAGCTACATTCCAGATAGGAAACAGTGCCGTATATGCACCGCCAATAAAGGGCAGGATATCAGGTAGATGCCCCCGCCACATGTCGACATGAATAAAGTCAACCACGTGGCCCTGGAAAAAGCCATTATACTCAAGCATCACGCCGTAAAATACACGATCGATGATGTTACCTATAGCCCCACCCAGGATAAGCGCCAGACTCAACCGGTACGGAAGATAGGCTGTGCGAATCTGAAAGAGGTAATAGACGATCAGCCCGGTAACGATGAGCGCGAAGACGGTAATCATGCCAGGTGGCCCCATCTCAATGCCAAAGGCCATGCCCGGATTCTCGGTAAATGTGAGCCGCAGCCAGTCTCCCACGACGGGAATAGACTGCCCTCGGTACATCGTTTGAAGCACCGTGAGCTTGGTGGCTTGATCCACCAAAATAACAAGTACTGCGACCCAAAGTATGCGCATCGAAGATACTTCTGTACAACGGTTTAAGTATCGTGTCAGCGCCGTTGGCGCCAAAACACTGGTACTTCTTACGATTCCTTTTGCTTCAACTTGGCTTCGATGGAGATCTCCGTGTGCGGCACGGCCTCAAGACGTTCCTTCGAGATGGCTTTACCGGTCACACGGCAGACGCCATAGGTTTTGTTCTTTATACGCTCAAGCGCACGGTCCAGATACCCGATGTATTTCTGCTGCCGAGCAATCATCAGATACACCTTCTCCCTTTCCATGGCGTCGGTCCCGGCATCCGCCATATGGAAGCTGTAAGCTGTGTTGTCTTCGGCCTGATCACGGGAGTCCTTGAGCTGGGCTCGAAGGCTTTCCACATCGTCGACCGCATCGCTGCGACGGGAGAGTAGAAGCTCTTTGAAATACTCCAGCTCCTCGTCGGAAAACGGTGTCCTACGCTCGTCGTTTACTTCTGCCGTTTCGGCATCCGTTGACTGTGCGTCTGTATCTTTTTATTTATCTTCCGCCATATCATCGGGTCACGTGGTGAATAGGGAGGCTTTTAGGAAGGGTCAAATGCTGGTGCATGTACTCAGCGTATCGTCCCCTAACCGGTCAATTCAAGAGCCGCGCTGTACTTAAGAAGAGACGCGGCGAACGGCGATCGTGAGGTCTTCGTCGCCAATCTCAAACGACTCTACTACCTCGCCTTCGGGTTGGATAGCTTCGTGTAACTTTAATGCCAGGGTCTCGTTCCGTATCCAGTCGCTGTGCTCTCCAATAGCCCGAGCGATGGTTTCGCTCGCTCGGTACTGAATTTCGATGCGATCGGCTACGTCGAAATCCGCTTTCTTGCGCAGAGTCTGCACACGGTTCACCGACTCCCGGGCCATGCCCTCCGCAATTAGCTCTTCGTCGAGCTCGGTGTCAAGCGCTACAGTCACACCTCGCTCCTGCTCTACAAGCCAGCCTTCCACTCCCTCACTCGTAACCTCGATATCTTCCGGACCCAGCACCACGGTCTCTCCATCGACGTCAAGCTGCAACTCACCTGACTCAAGGTAGGCGCCAATCTCCTCATCCGTCAGCGCTCGCACTTTCTGGTTCACAGGCTTCATCAACGGGCCGAGGCGCCGACCAAGGCGTGCGAAATTCGGTTTGGCAGACCGCTCTACGACGCTGCTTGATCCGGAGATATACTCAATATCTTTGACGTTGACTTCGTCGAGAATAATCTCGCGAACATTCTCAACATCTGATTTTTCTACCGTACCCCCGGTTACCACCAGTATGCGAGGAAGTGGTTGGCGCGTATTGATGTGCGCCTCGTTACGAAGAGAAAGCGTGATGGACGATATCGTACGAGCAAGGCCCATGCGACGCTCGAGGTCGGGGTCGATAATGGAAGCGTCTGACTCGGGGAAGCGTGCAAGGTGCACCGAATCGCTCGAGTCCAGTCCCGTAACCTCATTCACTGCTTTAAACAGCCACTCCCCGAAGAACGGTGCCGTGGGGGCCATAAGCTTCGCGATCGCGGCCAGGCATTCCGCGACCGTCTGATACGCCGCCTCTTTTCGTTTTCCGGCCGGATCGGATGTACCGTTAGACTTCGCGCTCCAGAACCGGCGGCGCGAACGCCGCAGGTACCAGTTGCTGAGTTCCTCCACCAGGGATTCCACCGACCGAGCAGCTGCTGTAGGGTCGTAACTGTCAAGTGCTTCCTCTACCGTGGCAATGGTGCTATGCAGCCGGCTCAATATCCAGCGGTCAAGTTCTTCGCGTTCTGTTACGGGAATCGGCTGTGCATCGTACGTGAACTCATCAATATTGGCGTAGGTGGCGAAGAAGGAGTATACATTCTCCAGCGTACCGAAGAACTTACGCTTGGTATCGAGCAAGCCACGTTCGGAAAATTTGATGTTTTCCCACGGTGGCGTGTTGCTCATCATGTACCATCGCACCGGGTCAGCTCCATGCGTATTGATCGTCTCGAAAGGGTCTACCGCGTTGCCCTTTGACTTAGACATTTTCAGGCCCTCCTCATCAAGCACGAGCCCGTTCACAACCACATTCTTGTAAGCTACCTCGTCGCGCACCAGCGTGGCGATTGCGTGGAGCGTGTAGAACCAGCCCCGCGTCTGATCTACGCCTTCAGCAATGAAGTCGCCGGGGAAGTTTGCCTCAAACGCTTCCTTATTCTCAAACGGATAATGCCACTGGGCAAAAGGCATCGAGCCCGAATCGAACCAGACATCGATGAGATCTGGCACGCGCCGCATCGTCCCTCCAACATGTCCGGGCGCCGGCCATTGCAGCTCGTCTACGTACGGGCGGTGCAGGTCGATATCTTCGTCACGCTCCGGCAGCTGATCACCGCACTTCTGTCGCAGTTCTTCGATGGAGCCGATCACTTCCACATAGGAAGGATCTTTGTCGGAGTACCATATGGGGAGCGGCGTGCCCCAGTAGCGCCGCCGGCTCAGCGCCCAGTCTACATTGTTTTCGAGCCATTCACCGAATCGACCGGTGCCTATCGTTGCAGGCTGCCAGTTGATGGCCCGGTTCAGCTCCAGCAGTCGCTCCTTCACCGCAGTCGTGCGGATAAACCAGCTCTCTACCGGATAGCTCATCAACGGCGTCCCCTTGCGCCAGTCGTGCGGATAGTTGTGGAGGTACGTTTCGTGGCGGTACATCAACCCTCGATCCTTCAGATCCCGGATGATGTCGCGGTCGGCATCCTTAAACCA